>WFXK01000230.1 GCA_015490695.1 Bacteroidota bacterium
AGAATATACTGAACATTACTTTGCAACAACTAAAGAATGGAAAAAAGAACAAGTAGGTGAATTAGATTTCTTCATTATTGCTCGTAACGGCGAACACTATGAAATTATATGGGTAGAAATTAAAACCTCTGTTTTCATAAAAGCAACTTAATCAAACTCATAGAAGCTGTTGAGAAAAAAAGAAAGAAAAAGACAAGAAAAATGATAAGGTAAGGCGAAAAAAGTTCTTAAGATTAAAAACACAGGCTTAATCTCAGGAAGAAACGGTGCTGTCCAAAGAAAGCGTCAAATCTGTGATTTTTGCATGAAGACGCTGAGATGATTCAATAAAAAAGCGAACGCCTTGCTTAAATGGACAAGGTAATGTACTTTTGCAAGGCTATGCGGTGGTGGGCGGCTTATCTATGCGCAACCTTGATGTTTGGACAAGCTTCCATGTACGTACAAGAAGACTTAACTAAACCCTTGCCAGAAGTAGAAAAAGGTCTTGCTACCTTAGCCCGTTCTATATGGCAAGATTCCGTATATAGACGGCAACAACAATCCAATGAAATCTTTTTACAACGGCTTCGCTGGGTTTTAACCCGACCAGAGAGCTTTTTCTACCCCTTTGACTCCCTAAAAATGGTCTCTATCCTCGCTCCTCAAGATTCTACTTTTAGAATTTTTACATGGTTCTTAGTAGATGAACGACAATTCCACCACTATTTCGGACTAGTACAACGAAGAATTTTCTTAGATGAAAACCGCTATAGAATAAAGGTCTATGTGCTGCAAGATAAAGTGGATAAAATCCCCGGTGTAGAACAAATGGCTTTAGACCAAAACCACTGGTTAGGTGCTTATTACTATAAACCACGTTATTCCAAATATGGTGTTCTAAGTTTTCCAATGAAGTATGTTCAAATCAATGGCTTAACAGGAAAACGAATAAAGAAAAAAACAACGCTATATGTGCTCTTAGGATGGAACGGACACAACCGCTGGACCAATTATAAAATCATAGAAACTATTGCATTTGACGAACGAGATACTAACAAAGTTATTTTCGGTGCTCCTGTATTTTATTGGGGACGTATTCCTAAATACCGCGTGGTATTTAAGTACACAGATAACTCGCCTTTTAATCTGAACATTGGCTATATTGTCCTTCGTAAAGGTTTATTTAACAGACCCAAAAAGATAAAAGCGATTGTATTTGACCATTTAAGTATGCCTAAGCACGTTCGTAGGACAGACCCATGGATGATTGGTGCAGACGGCACTTGCGATGCTTTGCTCTTCGTTCGTCGTTGGTTTGAATACAGAAAAGGTGCCTTTGTATTAATTCCGCAAGTTGTAGTCTTTGATGAAAGCATTGAACATTATGACCCTAAGATTGTTAAAAAGATGGCAGAAGCAGAACGAAGGAAGTTCCGTAAGTACGGCATTTATTACTAAAATACTATGGAGATTCGCCGCATTTGCGTAATTGGTTCGGGAACTATGGGCAATGGTATCGCCCACGTCTTTGCACAACACGGCTATGAAGTCTATTTAGTAGATATCAACCAAGAAGCTCTTGAAAAAGCCTTAAAAACCATTAGCAAAAACTTAGATAGACAAATCAAAAAAGGAATTGTCAAACAAGAAGAAAAAGAAACGATTCTTAACCGCATCCAAACAACCACCGACCTGCAACAAGGTGCAAAAAACGTAGATTTAGTAGTAGAAGCCGTAACCGAATCCATAAAAATCAAAGAACAAGTATTTAGGGAAGTTTCCAAATATGTACCTGAACACACTATTATTGCATCTAATACTTCTTCTATCTCTATCACAAAGTTAGCAACCTTTACAGACCGCAGTGAACGATTCATTGGTATGCACTTCATGAATCCTGTGCCCGTAATGAAATTAGTAGAAATTATCCGAGGCTATGATACTTCAGACGAAACAACCCAAATCATCGAAGAAACTGCAAAAAAACTTAATAAAGTCCCCGTTGTAGTTAACGACTACCCTGGCTTTGTTTCCAATCGGGTTCTAATGCCAATGATTAACGAAGCTATTTATGCTTTGTACGAAGGTGTAGCAACTAAAGAAGCCATAGACACGGTAATGAAACTGGGAATGAACCACCCCATGGGACCACTACAATTAGCCGACTTTATCGGTTTAGATGTCTGTTTAGCAATTTTACAGGTACTTTATGAAGGGTTTGGTGATCCTAAGTATGCCCCTTGCCCCTTGTTAGTAAAAATGGTAGAAGCAGGACACTTAGGAGTAAAAACAGGTAAAGGTTTCTATAATTACAATTAAATAAAGCAACTACAAAGTGGCTGTTTTCAGAAGCCGACTGTAAGAAATCCCCTATTGATGACTGAAGATACAAACAATTTTAATAAGCACATTAGAGGGAGTAATGCACTATGCCGAGGCATAAGAAGTTCCCTAAGTTTCCACTAAAAGGAGCACAAGAACAGATCTATGCTTGAGATTCCTCGCTACGCTCGGAATGACACACAGTAATAGAAGGGCGCACATAATGCAAATACAAACAGCGCAAAGCTTGCAAACAGCCCGCCAAAACCCAACGATGCCCAAACTCCCTGCAGGGCAGAAGTAGTGTGTCATGCCGAGCGAACGCGAAGCATCTCCCTTTGGAAACGCTAAAAGTTTCCTTAAGTTTCCAAAAAACAGTATCCAAAAACCTAACATTTGCTTAATCAATCTCAATAACCTACTTTTGTTGTTATGCAATTAAAGTACTGGAAAAAAGTTTTTAAATTAACGCTAAAACACTTTCTCCACGCATTAAAGCATCGTAGAAAACCTATTAGTGTTGCTCACAAAGATTATTTCCAAGAAATGCGTCATGGTAGTGTGACCTTACGTTATCCTAAGGAGCAGCTTCCTTTACCTGAACATGCTCGCCATCAATTGTACCTTTATGAAGAAGACTGCATCGCTTGCGACCAATGTGTACGAATATGCCCTGTAAATTGTATTACTATTAAAAAGGAAAAGGCGGGAAAAGTGTTAGCAACCACCCGCAGCGGCCACCCCAAACGATTCCATTTAATAGATTTTACGATTGACATGGCACAATGCTGCTACTGTGGTTTCTGTACTATGGTTTGTCCCACAGAATGCCTTGTCATGCTACCTAAGTACGACTATGCCACTTACGATAGAAAAACCTTAGTGTTTTCTTTTGTAAAAAATAGATGTTGAAACATCTATCTGGAATTTATACCTTTGCACCGCTATGAGAGCAATTGCGTTTTTATTAGGAGGGATAGCATTGTGGGTGGCAGGCTGTACCCAAGCGCCCGAAGCTTACGAAGCCCAAGCCGAAGAAGCAAAAGAAGTCAGAGAAGAAGCTAAAAAAGGACAAGTCGTCCTAAGTGTAGATACTGACGCCAGCGAAATCATCTGGGTAGGAACCAAAGTCACAGGTAGACACACAGGAACCGTCAAAATCAAAGAAGGTATTCTTTATCTAGATAACGGAAAACTCTCTGGTGGCAACTTCACTATTGACATGACCACCATTGAAAACAAAGACTTAGAAGGAGAATGGAAACAAAAATTAGAAAATCACTTAAAAAGTCCTGATTTTTTTGCTGTGGATTCTTTCCCAACTTCAGAATTTGTAATTACTAATGTAGAACCCATAGAAGGGGTAGACACGGCAAATTATATGGTAGAAGGCAATTTAACCATCCGAGGTATTACAAAGTCTATTCGTTTCCCTGTTAAAGAAGAAAAAGCAGAAGGGGATACCTACGTCTACACAACAGCTTTTAACATCAACCGCAAAGAATGGAATGTGATGTACGATGGTAAGCCTGACGACCTCATTCGTAATGAAATTCATTTTAAAATTAAATTAGTTGCAAAACCTTCTGAGGAAGCAGTACCGCAGCCTGTAGAAGAAGAGGCTTCATAAAATCATAGGGGGCGAAAGCCCCCTTTTTGCTTGAATTTCAAACCAACAAACCCTACCTTTGTTTGCCATGGTAACCATAGACCCCCAGCAGTTCAATGAAACCATGGACTATATACGGCGTTATTACAAAGATACGCCACAAATCGGAATCGTACTCGGAACAGGAATGGGTAAATTAGTAGAAGCCATTGAAGTAGAGCGTGTTATAAAATATAACTTCATTCCTCACTTTCCTATCTCCACCGTAGAAAGCCACTTTGGAAACCTGATTTTCGGAAAAATCGGCGATAAAAAAGTCGTAGCTATGCAAGGACGCTTCCACTACTACGAAGGTTATGATATGTTCCAAATTACCTATCCTATTCGGATTATGAAATTATTAGGTGTTAAAGCCCTGTTTGTTTCTAATGCTGCTGGCGGCATTAACTTAGATAAAGTCCGAAAAGGAGACTTAATGATTATTGAAGACCACATCAATTTATTGCCAGAAAACCCTTTACGCGGTCCTAACTTAGATTTCTTTGGTCCTCGTTTCCCCGATATGAGTCAACCCTACGATGCAGAATTCCGCGCTTTAGCAAAGAAAATTGGAGAACGTATGGGCATTCCTTTGAAAGAAGGCGTTTATGTAGCAGTCCAAGGTCCTAATTTAGAAACCCGAGCAGAGTACCGTTTTTTAAGAATCATTGGTGCAGATGCCGTTGGCATGTCTACAGTACCTGAAATCATTGTTGCTAATCACATGGGTATTCGTTGTTTTGCGATTTCTATCATTACCGATGAGTGTGACCCTGACAATTTAGCACCTTTGACCGTAGAAGAAGTGATTGCAGTTGCTCAAGAAAGAGAACCTGATTTAACACGCATTTTAGCTCAATTGATAAAAGAAGTCTCTGTATGAAGATTCACGGAACGACTGTTTTAGCCTTAATTAAGGACGGCATAGGGGTCATTGGCGCCGACGGACAAGCAACCTTTGGACAAACCATCATAAAGCAACAAGTAAAAAAAGTTCGTCGTTTAAAAAAAGGTATTTTAGCAGGGTTTGCAGGAGGCACGGCAGATGCTTTAACGCTATTAGAACGTTTTGAATCGCATTTAGAACAAAAAGGAGGTGTGTTGGCATCGGCAGCAGTGGCATTAGCCAAAGAATGGCGAACCGACCGCTATTTACGTCGCTTAGAAGCCATGCTCATTGTGCTGAACAACAAAGAAGGCTATTTAATCTCTGGCAGTGGTGATGTGATTGCTCCAGAACAAGGGATTTTAGCTATTGGCTCAGGAGCAATGTATGCCCAAGCAGCCGCCATAGCACTTATGAAACATACCCAACTAACCCCTAAGGAAATCGTCCACGAAAGTCTAAAAATCGCCGCTGATATTTGTATCTATACTAACCACCACTTTACTATCCTAACAACTAACGAATGAAAAAATGGCTGTTTTTATTCCTTGTTAGTTGTCAACCGAACCCTAATAACCCCCTTTATACCTTAACCCAAACATTGGACTCCTTAGAAAAACACTGGGCATTGCACCATACCATTGATACCCTTACAATAAATAACCTCATTCAACAAATCTATCAAAACTACCATCACGACACCCTCTATGCCCTCCATCTACTACAACGCTGTAAAATGCTAAAAAAACAAATACAAATAAACACTTTAAAGGATGACTTTTGAAACCGACGCTAATGTTATTGTCTATGAAAAAACTTGGAGCTTTTCAAATAGATGAGATTTATTGTGGCGATGCATTGCAATTGATGAAAGCAATCCCCTCAAAAACCATTGATTTAATCATCACAGACCCTCCTTTTGCAATCCAATTCAAAGCAAAAAGAAATAACTATAATCGTAGCTATGGGAACGTGTTAAAAGGTTATAAAGAAATTCCAAAAGAACAATATTACGCCTTTTCTTTACAATGGATGAAAGAAGCATTCCGAATTTTAAAAACTACAGGAAGCATGTATGTGTTTTCTGGTTGGACCAACCTAAAAGATATTCTGAATGCGCTGGATGATGTAGGGTTCATAACTATTAATCACATTATTTGGAAATATCAATTTGGAGTGTTCACAAAAAGAAAGTATGTTACTAGCCATTACCACATCCTTTTTGTTGTAAAGGATAAGAAAAAATATAAATTTAATAAAGTTGAGCATTACCCTGAGGATGTCTGGATAATTAATCGGGAATATTGGACAGGCAAGCTAAAAACACCGACGAAATTACCTTTGGCGTTAGTGAAAAAGATTCTTTTATTCAGTAGCGACGAAGGGGATTTAGTTTTTGATCCTTTTTTAGGTTCAGGTACTGTAGCAGTTGCAGCGAAGATGTTAAAGCGACATTTTTTAGGTTTTGAAATCGTTCCCGAATATTGTAAATTTGCCAAAGAAAGAGTACATCAAACAAAAGCAGATTCCTTATAACACTTTAAGAAAACTTTCTGAACTATTGGAAAAGATTAGAGCATCGGAAGTTCAAAGTATCTTGTTTTTTTAAAAATTTTTCAAATAAAAGTTTGAAAAAATAAGTCTTACCAATTCAACACATAAAGTTTGGAATTTATAGAAAGAAGTTTATACCTTTGTTCGGATAAATCCTAAGGGGCTATGTTACCAAGATTGCTTAAGCGCATGCGAACATGGTTTGGGACCAATAGAGAAGAAGAAACGAGTGAAAAGATTATGAGAGGAGCGGTAGAATCACCTCAAGCAAACCATACGGTTAAAGCTATAAGAGAATATATTTTATTGAACTTTCCACCTTTAACATGGGAACGCTTAGGACTCTTACTATATAAAGATTTTCAACGCCATCGTTTGAGTTTTCCTACATTAGAAGACCAAGTGGAATTACCTGAGGATTTAGTTAAACGTATAGACCAAACACTTCGGGAATTGTATAATAAGGGTTTACGTTTATAAAGAGGATTTTGCTATGTTTGCGTAGCCTATGGTGCTACTGCAAGTAATTGTGGAAGATACCTTAACGCAGTCAAAGCCTGTAGTGGTTCGGCTTTGGGATTTAATTTGGTTAGGAGGTTGGGCAATGGTACCTTTGCTCATTTTGCTTTTTATAGGACTATACATCTTCATAGAACGCTATCGGTTAATTAAAAGCGTAGATAAAGACCCATCAGAGCTATTACA
>WFXK01000231.1 GCA_015490695.1 Bacteroidota bacterium
GTGCAAGCTCAAGTAGCAAGCGCTTACGTAAGAGCGCACGTTGCACAACAACAAGTGCGTTATACGCCCTATTATATCACCCGAAGACTCATGCCTAACGTCAAAGGTATGAACCTAAGAGATGCTTTAGCATTATTAGAAAACTTAGGTTTGAAAGTGCACCTTAAAGGAAAAGGGAAAGTTTACAAGCAATCGCTTCCGGCAGGAACGCCTATTCAAAATGGTATGCATATAACGCTTTACCTCCATGAGCCCTAAGACGCTACGACAACTATTAAGAAATGTGCCTTTGGTGGGCATCCAAGGGGATTTAGAAGCACCTATTCAATCCATTAGCGCTGACTCCCGTAAAGTCCGTCCTCAAACCCTCTTTATTGCTATTCAAGGAACACAAACAGATGGTAATCAATTTATCCAAGAAGCCTTAGAGAAAGGAGCCGTAGCGCTCGTCTCTCAAAAACCCCCTCCATCCGATCTGCCAGAAAACATCTCTTACATCCAGGTCTCCAATGATAGAGAAGCCTATGCGATTATTGCTGCTAACTTTTGGGACAATCCTGGCAAATCTTTGAAGCTGATTGGGATTACAGGGACTAACGGAAAAACAACAACTGCCACTTTTATTTATCAGATGCTGAACACCCTGCAAATTCCTGTGGGTTTACTTTCTACTATTCAATGGGGTGCTGGGAACCAATGGCACCATGCTTCTTTAACTACTCCAGACCCCATGGAACTACATAAAATCCTCCATACCTTCTTTAAAAAAGGAATCCGCTACGTAGTGATGGAAGTTAGCTCCCATGCTTTAGAACAAAAGCGCGTTGCAGGACTTTATTTTGATGCTGCTATCTTTACTAACCTCAGCAGAGACCATTTAGATTATCATACTTCCTTCAAACACTACCGAGATGCTAAAAAACAACTTTTTGATGCTTATGTAAGTCCCAATGCGGTGGTATGTACGAATGTAGACGATAAACATGGGTATTACATGGTTCAAAACACGCCTGCGAAACAAGTGTTTACTTATGGTTTACAGCGTCCAGCGCAATTCCATGCGAAAATCATAGAAGAGACCTTAGAGGGAACGACACTTTTGTTTAGGAATCGGGAAGTTAGTTTTACAGCGATTGGACGTTTTAATGTTTATAATTGGTTAGCGGCTACTGCTACGTTAATTGCTTTAGGTTTTGATGAAGAGCAAGTTTGTTTTGCTGGTAGTCAAGTTCACCCGCCAGCGGGGCGGTTAGAGCGATTTGCTTTAGACAGAGGACGAACCGCTATCATAGATTATGCGCATACCCCTGATGCTTTGAAAAAAGTATTAGAAACCTTAAAACCTTTAGCGGGTAAAGGGAAGATTGTTAGTGTATTTGGTGCGGGTGGCAACCGAGACCGCGGCAAAAGACCGCAAATGGCAAAGGTCGCCGCTTATTATAGCGATTATTTAATCCTTACTTCAGACAATCCCCGTTTTGAAGACCCACAACAGATTTTACAAGACCTCTACGAAGGCGTTCCGCATGCTAAGCGCTCCCAATGCTTTTTACAACCCGATAGACGACAAGCCATCCGCCTAGCTTTACAAATCGCTCCTGAAAACAGCCTCATCCTCATCGCAGGAAAAGGACATGAAACCTATCAAGAAATCCAAGGCGTACGACATCCCTTTGACGATAGAAAAGTCCTCTTAGAAGAATTCTATGCTTTATCATCTAGTTAAATACCTCAGTCAATACTACGACTTTCCAGGTGTTTGGCTGTTTCAGTTCATTTCTTTCCGAGCTGGTGTTGCCGCCTTCTTAGCCCTTATTATCGCTTTATTCGTCGGAAAACCCATTATAAAATGGTTAAAAAAACATCAAATTGGTGAACAAATACGCCAAGAGGGACCTAAACACCATGCTTCTAAGAAAGGAACTCCAACAATGGGTGGCGTTATTATCTTTATCGCTATCCTGATTCCTTCTCTTCTTTTTGCCGATTTAACAAATGCCTACGTCTTTACTATGCTCTTAGCCATCCTATGGGTTACTGCCTTAGGACTCTGGGACGACTACATTAAAGTTTTCAAAAAAGACAAAGGTGGTTTAAGAGGAAAGACAAAATTACTTGCTCAAACAGGTTTAGGAGTCATCGTAGGCTTTATGATGGTAACGCACCCCCACTTTAGTGGGCGGTCTCCAAGAATAGACCCCGAAACCCGAGTCATTGACCCTACTCTATTACTACGACGCTTAGGCTTCCAACGAGGAGATAAACTGCTAAAAGCAGAAAATCAAACTCAATTGAATTTTGAACAATTAAATCAAAATCCTTACCCCTTTGCTTCCTATACTATTTTACGCAAAGGAGACACTATTACGCTGACCATCCCGCCGCAACAACGCAAAGCCGCAGCTATCGCACTATTTGGGCAAAAAATTCCCGGTTTCACCACGCGCACAGACATTCCTTTTGTCAAAGACCATTTGTTTGATTATAGTAAAATCATCTTTTGGAGCGACTCACCAGAAAGTTGGTGGGTAAAGCTTTTTTATGTGTTTATTGTCATCTTTATTGTTGTTGCTGTATCCAATAGTGTGAATTTAACAGATGGTTTAGATGGCTTAGCGGTAGGCACATCTGCAATTGCTGGGGGCGCTTTGGGTATCTTCGCTTATGTTTCTGGACATTACGTCTTTGCTAATTATCTACGCGTTAGCTTCATTCCCCTCAGCGGAGAATTAAGCATTCTTTTAGCTGCTTTTGTAGGAGCATGTATTGGGTTCTTATGGTACAATGCTTATCCTGCCCAAGTGTTCATGGGCGATACAGGTAGTCTTATGTTAGGTGGCATTATTGGGGTCAGTGCACTTATGGTAAAAAAAGAACTTTTACTGCCTGTGCTTTGTGGTATTTTCTTCGTAGAAGCCCTATCGGTCATTATTCAAGTAACCTATTTCAAATATACTAAACGCAAATATGGTGAAGGCAAACGCATCTTTTTAATGGCGCCACTGCATCACCACTACGAACTCAAAGGCATGCATGAGGCAAAGATTGTTATCCGCTTTTGGATTGTCGCCTTTTTATTAGCCTTAATCGCCTTTTTAACGCTGAAAATACGATGAGAATCACTATATTAGGGGGTGGGCGCAGCGGAATCGCCGCTGCTTTGCTCGCAAAAAAACACCAATATCAAGTTTGGGTCTCCGATGCCCAAACTATCCCCCTTCAACACAAACAACTACTACAAAAACACCTCATCCCCTACGAAGAACATCAACACTCCATAAACAAAATCCTAAAAAGTGATTTTGTTATTAAAAGCCCTGGCATCTATCCATCAAGCCCTATTGTACAAACCTTAAAAAAAGCAGGTATCCCTATTTATTCCGAAATAGAGTTTGCCAGTCGTTTTATTCCTCCTAAACAAATCATTGCAGTAACGGGCACTGTTGGAAAAACCACAGTAGTAACTTTCTTAGCCCAGCTTTACAATCACATTGGGAAAACAGCAGTTGCCTGTGGCAACATTGGTTATCCCCTTTCGCAAGCCGTTTTAGAAAACCCTAATAGACTTTTTATTGTGGAAGTTAGTAGTTTCCAATTAGAAGACACACAAACTTTTCATCCTCATACAGCAATTATTACGAATCTCTCGCCTCACCATTTAGATTACCATGGTTCTTTATCGGATTACTTAGCAGCGAAATGGAAAATCACACAACGACAAACTTCGGAAGATTGGTTCATATACAATTTAGATTGTGCGCTTACAGTATCGTTATTAGAGCAGTGGGGGACAAAAGCGCAATGTTTCGGTTTCTCTTTGCATTATCATCCCAAAGCCCACGCTTGGCTAGATAAGGAATTTAATCTTCATACAGCCATGGATAAGAAAGATAAGAAGATGCCAGAGGTAAAGGTAACAGGACCTTTTAAGCATCATGCCTTAATAGCAGGAATTTTAAGTCAGCGAGATGAGATTCGGCGAAAGGATATTCGGGAAACGCTAACTTCTTTTGAAGAGTATCCCCATCGTTTAGAAGTTGTAGGTGTGTATGACCAAATCACTTATGTAAATGATTCCAAGGCAACTACTGTAGCAGCCACTTATTATGCTTTACAGCAGTTTCCTAAGCCTATTGTTTGGATTGCAGGCGGGCAATTCAAAGGACAATCAAGCGATTTAGAAAAACTTATTCCGTTAGTTAAAGAAAAAGTTTCTACTTTAATCTTAATTGGTGAAGACAATCATTTGATGAAGAGCACTTTTCGTCCTTATGTTTCTCGGGTTATAGAAGCAAAAAGCATGTATGATGCGGTTCGTAAAGCAAGGCAAAATGCTGTTAAGGGAAGCACTGTGTTGCTTTCTCCTGCTTGTGCCAGCTTTGACCGCTTTGAAAACTATGAAGACAGAGGTAATCGTTTCAAAGCTGCAGTAGAAAAACTTTGTAAAATTGTATGAGCATGTTAAAGTATCGTTCTTTTGTTTTGCAAGGGGCAAATGCACGCCCTTTCTTATGCGACCTGCGATGGATAAATAACCAACAGCCAAAACCCGTACTTATCTTTGCTCACGGCTTCAAGGGCTTTAAAGACTGGGGACACTTCAACTTAATTGCGAACACCTTAGCACATAAAGGATTTGTCGTTATTAAATTCAACTTTTCCCATAATGGCACTACCATAGAACACCCTGACGAATTCGTAGACTTAGAAGCATTCGGACATAATACTTATTCTAAGGAATTATTTGACCTAGATGTAGTAATAACGTATGTACAAACACAAGAGATTTTACAACATATCCCATCTGAAGAGATCAATACAGAACAAATAGGTTTGATAGGGCATAGTCGTGGAGGGGCTATTGTGCTTTTACAAACTGCAAAAGATAAAAGAGTGAAAGCCGTTTGTACATGGGCTGCTGTAGCACGCTTAGCACACCAATGGTGGGATAAAGCCACTATAGAACAATGGGAAAAAGAAGGAGTGCTGTATGTGTTGAACAGTCGTACAGGACAAAAAATGCCGCTTTATATAGATTTGCTTCAAGATTTCCGAGATAATGAAGAGCGTCTTAATTTAGAACGGGTTGCTCCTCAAATAGAAGTTCCTACATTGATTGTGCATGGTGATAAGGATGAAAGCGTACCCGTAGAACATGCTTATTTATTGCATGAATGGATTCCAAGGAGTCAATGTTTGATTATTGAAGGGGCGAATCATACTTTTGGCGGACGCCATCCTTGGAAGGTGGATGCATTGCCTTCTGCAAGCCAAACCTTAGTAGAACGTACATCAGCATTTTTCTTGCAACATTTACATCTATAACGCTGTCCAAAAATTGAGCATTATGGTAGTAAGTATTTAGGCAAAGTAGGAGATAAATAGCGTTTTGTTTTGGACAA
>WFXK01000232.1 GCA_015490695.1 Bacteroidota bacterium
GGAATAAACACAGAAAAGCTGCCCACGCCACTGCCACACTATAATACATGTGATGAACCCCCGTTATAATCGGAATGCTTCTTGAATGCTTTACGCTGGCAACATAATAATGGTAATGATGAAAGAAATTGATTAAAGTACCTATTCCTACAACGATGATAGCAAGGATAAAAAAATAAAAAGTTTTATATACTGCGTTTTTTTCTATCTTAGGGACAAACATAAAGCTAAGGGCAATGACAACATAAGCGATTTTGATTCGGAGTTCTTCAGCGGCGATAGCGTTCCATGGGCTATAACCAAGGCTAAGAAGATGCAAAAGGAATAATAATACCCATAACAGAAGGGTTTTGTGATTTTTCCAAGTTGTTGCGCGATGTTTTATCCAAGCAATAATAGCGCCGAGCATCATTATTCCCATGCTGATACTTAGAAGGGAGCGGGAGACCATTACAAAGAGCACGCACCCCCAGACGCCCAACCAAAAGAGCCGATTAGCCACTGGCAGGCATAATGTTTTTATCCTTTGCCGCCGTCGCCTGAAGTGTATGATAAGGCAACTGTAACTCTTTTAACAAAGATAAAATAGACTCTACATACTTCCTATCGTTACTTAACCGAGGAACTTTATTTTGTCCGCCTAACTTCCCTCGTCGTTTCATCCATTCATAAAAAGTGCCATGGGGTACAAAATGCGCAATCGGAGGCTTTAAAGCAATGTCTTTATAACGCTTTGCCTCATAATCTGAATTCAGTACTTTAAGCATATCGTCTAAGGTATCTAAAAAGCGTTGGTAATCATCGGGCGGGGTTGAGAACTCTATAATCCATTCGTGTCCGGCGTTTTTCCCTTCTTGAAAGTAAATAGGGGCAGCAGTAAAGTCAGATACTTGCGCACCTGTGGCTTCACATGCTAAAGTAATCGCTCTTTCTGCGTTTTCTACCATTACCTCTTCCCCAAACGCGTTTAAATAGTGCCGTGTTCTTCCCGCAATGCGAATCGTATAAGGATATTTATCTGTAAACACCACAGTATCTCCAATTAAATAACGCCACAGTCCTCCGTTAGTGCTAATCACCATCGCATAAGGTTTATTAAGTTCTACTTCTGTAATGGTATAGGTTTTCCCCAAAGGATTATCTAATTCTGAAAGGGGTAAAAATTCATAGAAGACGCCATGGGAGAGCAATAGCATCATATCTCTTCTACCAAATGCGTGTTCAAAGGCGAAATAGCCCTCTGAAGCGTTATAAATCTCCATATAGCGCATTTGGTCGCCTGGACATAGTTTTTCAAATTCTGCTCTATAGGGGTCAAAGTTCACAGCACCATGGAAAAACACTTCTAAATGGGGCCAAATCTCAAATAGATTACGCTCTTTGCAAGGACAAAGTTCAAAAAGTTTATTGATAAGCACGATAGTCCATGTCGGTACACCTGCAATGCCCGTGATATTTTCTTCTAAGGTTGCTCTTGCCATTTGTTCTATTTTAGCTTCCCATTCTGCCATCAATGCGATTTCTTTTGCAGGAGCTCTAAAAAGATTATAAAACCATGGCATGTTTTCTATTAACACCGCAGACAAGTCCCCATAACGGGCATGATTGCTATAGCGGCTTATTTCATGGCTACCTCCAATGCTTAATACTTTTCCAGAAAAAATTTTTGTACCAGGACGGTTATAAATATAAACAGCAATCATGTCTTTTCCTGCAAGGTAGTGATTCATTTCCAGGCTTTCTTGGGTAATTGGAATGAACTTACTTCTATCGTTGGTAGTACCTGAAGATTTTGCAAACCATTCTACTTTTCCTGGCCAAAGGACGTCTTTTTCTCCTAATAATACTCGTTCAATGTAGGGATAAAGGGCTTCATAGCGTCTTATAGGGACTTTTTTTTGGAAGTCTTCAATAGTTTTGATGTTATAGAAATCGTGTTCTTTTCCGAAGTGGGTGTGCTTACCTTTATTAATTAAATAATAGAACACTTTTTCTTGTGCTATGTCTGGGTGTTGCATTTGGAATTCTATAGCGGCGATGCGCTTTTTATACACCTGCTTAGCCAGTCGTGCGATAATGCCCCACATAGGAAGCAAAGCTATGAAAATTACTCGTCTTTGACAAAGGCTAATAAAAGTCCTACAAGGATATAGAGGAAGATTACGCTACCACCACTAATGAAAAAAGCGATAAAGAAAAGTAGTCGTAGTAAGCGAACAGAGACGCCTAATTGTTTTGCTAAATAGGCAGCTACTCCCATAAACACAGGACGAGGCGAAGATTTATAAGCATCTACCCATGTTAAGGATGCTTGCTTTTTCTCATCTTTTGGTTGATACCTGCCCGTAATTAAGTTCCTAAAAAAGCGCTGAATACGTTTTTGAAGGGTTTGAACGCCTTGTAAATTTTTTCCATCCTGCAGACTTCTTATTAGAGAAAAACTTCCCAGCACTAAGGCACCTATACCAATTTTCATTAAGGTAGCTTTGTTGGCTCCTAACAGTGGTAAAAGGATTAGCAATACAGCAACTGCTAAGGAGATAGCTCCCCAGCGAAGTAATGCACTTTGCTTTTTTTGTTGATATATCTGTTGCTGGGTAACAATTTGTTGCGCTGCCTGTAAAATATTTTCGCATTCCGTTTTTACTTCTTCTAAGGGCTCTTGGTGCAGCACAAGGCAAAGATAAAAGTATTCTTACGCATTCACAAGTATTGACCGCTTTTAATTATAACAGGTAGGCTTATATTTGCGGCGTAGTAAACTAAAATTTACATGGCTATGCGCAAAGGAGTACTTATTGCAGTAGTAAGCTGGTTAGTGGGCGTTTTTGCTGTAGCCCAAAATAGCTGTTTCTACCTTCTTGAAATGTACGATTCCTTCGGTGATGGATGGAACGGCAACGAGTTAGAAGTGACTGTCATTAGAGGTGCTACGATTCAGCGGGATACGGTTACTCTCGAAAGTGGCTCCTTTGGAAGAGTGTACATCGGCGCCCAAGATGGCGATTCTTTAATCCTAAACTACTTGGCAGGTGGCAGCTGGAACAGCGAAGTTTCTTTCGTCCTGTTATCTTGCTTAGGAGATACGCTCTACAAGTCAGGAAGCGGTCCTGCGACAGGAATCCACACAGACACGACTGTCAATTGTGGAGGTTGTGCGCTATGTGCTCAAATTAGCAGTGGTAATCTTATTGAAGCTCAAGCGTTAACTTTTGGTAGTAGTAATGTAACTTTGCAAATTAATTATTCTTCCAATGTTATTGGCATGCCTCCTACCCTACCTTACATCTACGATTTTGATACCTTAGGGATACTTGCAGGTTCCGGAACTATTGGAGGTCCCAATCTCCTACAAGATACCTTTTCTGTTACTATCGCAAATTCAGGTTGGTATCGTGTATATGGCCGTGTTATTTGCGCCCCTGGAGATACAACGAGCTGGATAGGAGATACTTTACCCCTATGTGCAGGTGTGATGACTATCCCTTATGCAGAAACCTTTGCAACAACTTACATTCCTATGCTTCCCCCTTGCTGGCAAACCTCTGACCCTAACTTTGGATACGCTACAAACGAATGCAATAATAACAGTGACAACGTTATTCGCTTAGAAGGGGTAGTAGGTACTATGATTACTTCTCCCGCTTTTGTTGTAAACACAAACTGCATCCGCCTAAGCTATACCTATAGAGCAGGAGAAAATACTGTTTGTGGTAATGCTCCTGAATCACAAGACAGCGTAGCAGTTGATGTATTCGTCAACGGCACATGGCAAACCATCACTACTTACAATGGAGGTATTAACGCTCCAACTACTTACACTCCTCAATCCTTCCTCATTAACATCAATCCTACCGATACTATTTACGTACGTTTTAGAATCATCAATGGCAGCGGACCTGATTTTGATAACTGGGACTTTGACAGTGTAAGCATAGAACCTGTAACAGTACCCAGTGTAAGTGCTCCAAGTCAGGATACTATTAAAAGCACCGATTCAGTATCCTATGCTTTCAATGGCAGTGTATGTGACTCCATCATATGGAGTGTTTCTGGTCCTGGTATCATCACCCAAGGTGGTGGGAAAACTGATACTTTTGCTGTCGTCCAACTAGATACAAACAATGTTCAAACAGGCGATACCATCGTTGTAACGGCTACCTATTACTGCGGGAACTGTGCTACAACCTTCACCGATATCCTTATAGCTGATGTCGCAGTTGCCACAGCAAAAGTTCAAAACATTACTGTAAACATTTATCCTAATCCCGTTAAAGATGTACTCCATGTCTACACTACTAACACAATCCAAATCAAAATCTTAGATCTTTATGGAAGAATGCTCTACACAGAAGAAGTCAAAGGCAAAACGGACATTGATACTCAATCTTGGGCTCCTGGTATTTATATCGTTCAAATTCAAACACCACAAGGAGCTCAAAAACATATTAAAGTAGTGAAAAGATAAAAAGACCACCTTAACAAAAAAAGGGGGACGATTAAAAGTCCCCCTTTTTTTGTTATATAGTCTCAAATACTAAAACTGCCCGTTCTCTTATAAAGAAATAAAGTTAAGAACTTTTTTGAAGAGATCTTAACATATCCTTCACAAACGCCAATACCTCCAATGTTGCTCTTTTATCTAAATAACGATTGTTATTCCCGCACTTCGGTGAATAAATACAGGAAGGGCATCCTTTCAAACAAGCACAACTATGGACTAATTGATAGGTTAAATCCAATAACTTTTGTATTATTTCAAAAGCTTTTTCACTAAGTCCTATGCCGCCTTCGTGTCCGTCATAAATAAAAACCGTAGGTAAATAGGTCTCAGGATGGAATCTTATAGATAAACCTCCTAAATCTTGCCGATCACACAGAACATGAAACGGCATTAAACCAATAAGCGCATGCTCCAAGCC
>WFXK01000233.1 GCA_015490695.1 Bacteroidota bacterium
GGTACTAAAGACATTAAAATAAGAAAAAGGGGCTAAATTCACTCTGCCTTGCTTATCTATGGTGCTAACCCAAGCAATTGGCCGCGGAGCAACGCTCCCCAAAAGCAACTGATGCATCCTCACTAAAGGCTGCTGCGAAGGTATAATGCTTTGAAACGCCATCGCCTCTATGGAAATAATTGCTCTATAGATAATTCCTCAATAGAAACACCTAAATGCTTGGAAAGTTCCCCCAAAGGAATCTGATTCCTATCCCCTACAATCAACAACGTAAACGCCGAAGCATCCTGAACATGCTTTGAATAAAAATCTTTTACAGCAGCAAAATCCAAAGACGGCAGTTGCTCCAACACATAAGCATGAATTTCCTCTTGTTCCCCTAATTTACGCAATCTACGATAACGCGAAAGCACCTGCTCCCTCACATAGCGCAAAGAAGCATAAGCATTCTTAATGTTCTCCTTTGCACTTGCTAAAGCCTTTTCTGACTGAGGAAGTGAACTTAAAAGTTGTTCCATCGTAGTAATAGCCTCTAAAACCTTATCGTTTTGGGTCGCTACAAAACTTTGAAAATGACAACGTTGCCATTGATAAGTTGGAATCTGAAAAACAGCATACGTGTTATAAGCTAATGCCCGTGCTTCACGAATCTCTTGGAACACTAAGGCACTCATCCCAATACCAAAATAGTAATTAAACAAAGTCGCTGCAGGTAATAAAGTCCGATGATAAAAGGTATCGTTTTTTACCCACATTAAAAACACTTGTGCTTTCTCGGGATAATGCAAAAAGAAACAACGCCGCTGCGCAGGTAACTGATAAACAAAACGATGAAACTCCTCTTCCTTTAAATCATGTTCATACGGCAATGATTTCAACAAATCCTTAACCTTTTCTTCACTTGTCGGTGCATACAAATAACACTCATAAGGATAACGAAGTACGCTTCGGATATATTGTCGTACTACTTGCGCACTCCACTGCCTTAAAGTCCCTTCATCCAGACGAAAACGATAAGGGTTGTCTTCTCCAAAACGTGCATAGTAAACCATCGCCCTTAATAGCTCATAAGGGTCTTTCTGAGCATCTGAACGCTCTTTAAGTATCCGTTCTATATACCCTTGCAGTAAAGTCTCCTCTACTTCAGCCTGCTGTAAGATATGAAGTAAAAACGAAAGTCCTTCTTTAAAAGATTCCCATGGACCTGAAAGCACAATTTCGGTTTCTAATTCCGCTACATGCACATGGAAAGAGCATCCTAAGATAAAAAGTTGCTTTTTTATTTCTTCTAAGGAATATTTAGTTGTATGCACATAGGGTAGAAAGTTTAGTGCTGCTTTCCATGCTTTATCGTGCCACGCTCCTTTAGGAATAACCAAAGAAAAATGGAATAAATCATTTTCTTCATTGGGATAAAAATAACAAGGCACACCATTATCCAAGGTCACCTTTTGAATTGCCGTTTGGTAATCTATAAAGTAAGGTTTTAACGGCTCTACTTTCATGTTTTCTATCGTTTTATAAAATGAAGAGACCACATCACGGTTCACTTTAATTGGAGTAATAGGCGGCTTAGGTACCTTTGGAATCTTTCGCTCTCCTTTCTTTTTATAACCAACAACGTAATGCTTCAAATATTTTTTCGCAAACTTTACAAGCGCTTCTTTGGTAATATGCTGAATTGCCTCTCTTAATTGTAAATAATCGGTCCATTGCCGATGGGTTGTAAATAACATCGCAATGCGCAAAGCACGCTCTTCATTTTTTAATAAATCTTTGGTTTCTTGAAGTAGAAAGTTTCTTTTACATCCTTCCAACAATGCCTCATCAAAATCGCCTTTTTTGATCTTTTCTATTTGTTCAACAAGTAATTTTTCTAAGGTTTCTAAAGAAACAATAGGTTCTGCCCATAGGTTTAATAAATAATAATCAGCACGGTCGCTGTACCAAACACTAACATCCGATGCTTTTTGTTGTTGTAAAATATTCAAATCTATGAGTCCTGCTGTACCATTTTTTAATAACCATGTTGTCATTACTAAATAAGGCAGCAGCTTAGGGTCAGCAGGCAAGCGATAGACCATATAAAGCATTTCTGGCTGTACGCCATAAACCACTACGGTTTCTCGTTTTTTTATTGGAGGTTCCTTAGGAGGCTGCCACTCGGGAACGACCCCAGGCTCCCATGAAGAAAAATACCGCTTCGCCCACGTTAACGTCTTCTGTAAATCCAAATCCCCACAAAGAATAACCGCCATGTTGTTGGGAACATAGTAAGTCTTATAAAATTCCTCAATCCGCTTTATAGAAGGATTTTTTAAATGCTCAACCTCTCCAATCGTTGTTTGTTGACCATAAGGATGTTTTTTGAAAACCTTTCTTAGCACCTCGTGATACAATTGTGAAGCATCACTATCTAAATCCATGTTTTTTTCTTCATAAACGGTTTCTAATTCCACATGGAACAAGCGTGCCAACACAGGATTTCTAAATCGTTCGGCTTCTATTGCCATCCAACGTTCTAATTGATTAGAAGGAATGGTGTTAATGTAGACTGTCTGTTCCACTGAGGTAAAGGCATTGGTTCCTGTAGCACCAAGCAGACTCATTAAGCGGTCGTACTCATTCGGAATAGCGTATTTGGCTGCTTCCTGAGCTAAAGCATCTATCTGCCGATAAATGTTTTTTCGTTCTTCCTCGTCTTTTGTTTGATTGTACTGCTCGTAAAGTTCTTTGATTTGTTCTAAATAAGGGCGTTCTTTTTCATAGTCAATGGTTCCAAAGCGGTCTGTGCCTTTAAATAAAAGGTGTTCTAAGTAGTGGGCTAATCCTGTTTTGTCAGGCGGGTCCATCTTTGACCCTGCCCGAACCGCAATCGCCGTGTAAACCTCAGGCTTCGCCTTATTCGGACTTAAATAAAACGTTAAGCCGTTTTCTAAAACAAAACGATACACAGCAATAGGCTTCTGTGCTATCTGCTCTAACTGCGCTACTGCCACAGCCATACCCAACAAAATAAAAACGATAAATTTTATTATTGACATGACGGATCTGGTGGTGCCGATGCCGTGCTTAACCCCGCTAAATACTGACTACACGCACTTAAAAGAATGTAGCGAAAATGCGTGTTAATCGCTCCAAAAATCCCTATCCCCTTCTCTTGCTCCTCCCTGCCATCATTATAAACCCTACGAATCGTAAGATTACTATACGTTGGCTTCACATCCGTAATGTCGGTCGTTACTGGAACATTTACTAACAAAAACTTATAAAGCTCCGAATCCATCGCCGTAATTTCCAAACGAACATCCTTGCCATCATTGCTATCATCGTAATAATAACGCCATTGAGGATTAATAAACTGCGATTTAAGATATTGAATAAAACTTTTTTCGGGAATCCGATAACATTTATCGTAGCGACAAACCACTTCCTCACCTGAAAAAGGAAACCGCGTTTTATACACTAAAGTATCTCTTGCAACAATGTTATTGTTGTTATCTTTTGCATAATAAGCGAAGTAAATGCGTAATTCAAAAGCGACGCCGGGTGCTTTAGGTTCTCCAGAACGCTGTCTATAAGCTGTAAAACCCACAATATAATCCTTTTCAAAAGGGATTCTTGGATGGGACTGCAGATTCCCACCCAAAGCTTCTACGGTATCAGGCTGAATAATATACGGAGTAGAAGGCACTTGACATTGTCCTGTTACTTCAACTAACGTACCATCCTTAGGGTCTATTGCTCTAACTATTAAAGTATAAGTCCTGCCTGCATAAATACGCTCCTTAGTACGATAAACCACCTGTGTCGGATAAAAACTCCCTGGCTCTTTTTGCAAAGTATCAGGATAAAGCACAATGGTTTGACTGTCATCTCTAATAAGCATTACTTGTGCATTGTAAACGCTTAAATCATTTTCTTTTCCGTAGACAATTGCATCTCCTTGCGTTTGATATGCCCACGCTAAGCGAATCGTTTGTACAGAATCCTTAGGATTCAAAATACCATACACCACAATATAACTTTTATAAGGGGCTAAAATTTCTACTGTGTTTTTACATCCTACAAGGAGAAGGAAGAAGAGTCCTACACTTCTTATCATCGGTTTGCAAAGGTAGCAAAAAAACCGATGGGGTTCAAAGCGATTGTTTACCTTTGCCTAGCCCAATGAATTCAAAGTCTATGAAAATTCTTGGATTTGTCTTTATAGGTGGAGCTATCGGAGCTACCTTGCGATTTCTTACCGTTCAATGGGTTCAACACAATACTTCAACTCCTTTTCCTTGGGGGACGTTAATAGTCAACACCTTGGGCTCCTTCCTATTAGGACTTCTTTGGGCATATTCTCAAAGTATAAGCCTACCCAAAGCGATAGAAGCCTTCATCATCATTGGTGGACTGGGTGCCTTTACTACCTTCGCCACCTACTCCTTAGACACCATAAAACTCCTAAGTAACGGCAATATCAAAGAAGGTGTGCTTAATTTCTTTCTAAGCAACACCCTTAGTGTCCTTAGCATCCTTATCGGTTACCTTATTGGAAAAACCCTATTAGAAACTTTTAAATGAAAAACTAACCATGAATCTCCGCACTTTTATTGTAATGCTTCATAACTTCTGCTTCAAAATCTAAAAAGGCTTTCCAGCGTTTATCTACTTCCTCTGCAGGTAAGTATTGTTTAGCTAATTTAATAAAAGTGGTATAGTGTCGGGCTTCGCTTGCCATAAGGTCCCGATAAAACTTTGCTAATTCTTCGTCATGGATGTATTGGGTTAGAACTTTAAAACGTTCGCAGCTGCGGGCTTCTATCATAGCACCTAAAAGCAAGCGGTCCATTAAATAATCTTCTTGACTCCCCCCTTTACGAACAAAATTCCACAAATCATTAACGTAATCGTCTTTGGCAACAGGTTTAAGCGTAAACCCTTTCTTTTTAATCCATTGATAGACTTGTCTGAAGTGTCCCATTTCTTCTATGGCTAAGGCGCTCATGGTTTCCACAATAGCATCGTATTGAGGGAAGCGCACAATCAATGAAATTGCATAAGAAGCGGCTTTTTGCTCTGCCCATGCGTGCGTAGACATAGTGGTTTCTAAATCCTTTTTTACCAATTCCACCCATCGGCGCTCCGTAGGTAATTTTAATCCCAACACTGCCATATCGGACAAAAATAACACAATCCATAGCAAAAGCAAAGCTGTACTTTTGCCCTGTTGTTATGACGAAATACATCTTTATCACTGGCGGCGTTGTTTCTTCCTTAGGTAAAGGCGTACTGGCAGCCTCCTTAGCAAAACTCTTACAAGCCCGCGGCTATAAAGTTACCGTACAAAAATTAGACCCTTATCTCAATGTAGACCCCGGCACCATGAACCCCTACGAACACGGAGAAGTCTACGTCACAGAAGACGGCGCAGAAACCGACTTAGACCTCGGACACTACGAACGCTTCCTCAATCAACCCACTTCAAAAGATAATAACGTTACCACAGGACAAATCTACGAAACCATCATCCGAAAAGAACGCGCAGGTCTCTATCAAGGAAAAACCGTCCAAGTCATCCCACACGTCACAGACGAAATCAAAAGCCGCATTACAGACCTGGCTAAAAAAGGAAACTATGATATTTTAATCGTAGAAATCGGAGGTACAGTAGGCGATATTGAATCCTTACCCTACATAGAAGCCATACGACAACTCCGTAATGAATTAGGTTTTGAAAACACCGCTAACATCCACTTAACGCTTATTCCTTATTTAAAAACTTCTGACGAACTTAAAACCAAACCCACTCAACACTCTGTAAAAACATTATTAAGTTATGGAGTTCAACCCGATATTTTGGTATGCCGAACAGCGATTCCACTAACAGAAGAAGTTCGGAAAAAATTAGCCTTGTTCTGCAATGTAAAAGAGGAAGCCATTATAGAAGCCCGAGACGTCAAAGAGTGGATTTATGAAGTACCTTTTAATTTATTAAAAGAGCGATTAGATGAGGTTGTTTTAAAACGCTTATCACTTCCCTTGGGGGAAGGACCCAATTTATCGCAATGGGAAGTTTTTCTAAATCGTTTACGTTTCCCTAAGCATGAAGTTGAGGTGTTAATTGTAGGGAAGTATGCGCAATTAAAAGACGCTTATAAGTCTATCACAGAGGCGTTAATTCATGCCGGAGCAGCTAATGAAACCCGAGTGCAATTGAAATGGTTATTAGTAAACGATGAAGGAGAAGATGACCCTACTATATTTAAAAATAAGGTATACGAACAATTAGCAGATGCCCAAGGGATATTAGTTGCGCCGGGTTTTGGACGAAGAGGCTTCTTAGGAAAATTGTTTGCTATTCAATACGCCAGAGAACAAAAGATTCCTTTCTTAGGGATTTGTTTAGGGATGCAGATTGCTTGTGTAGAGTTTGCTCGGAACGTATTAGGGCTTAAAGAGGCGAATTCTACGGAGTTTGACCCCGAAACCCCTCATCCCGTTGTGCACTTGATGGAAGAGCAACGAGCCATCACGCAATTAGGAGGAACAATGCGCTTGGGTGCTTATCCCTGCCATATTGAAGAAAACACCTTAGCCTATGAAATTTATCAAACGCCTTTGGTCTATGAACGCCACCGCCACCGCTATGAATTCAATAATGCCTATAGAGAAGCCTTCCAAGACGCAGGAATGCGCTTTAGTGGCATTTATAAAAAGAAAAATTTAGTTGAAATCATTGAATTAAAAGACCATCCTTTCTTTATCGCATGCCAATTCCACCCTGAGTTTAAAAGCACTGTGGAGCGTGCACACCCGCTATTTGTGGCTTTTATTCGGGCTATCCTGCAGCATACATAATCAATGTGTTTCTTATCGCCAACCTCCTCAATGGGAACAATGGAGTAAAAAACTCCTAAGTCAAGATAGCTTATTGCTCACTTCCCAATGGCAAATCCCTATGTATCAAATCCAACGCTACTGGCAAAACCCACCGGTGATAAAAGATAGCCTTGGCATGGTGTTTCTAACCCCCTATACACCAAAAGCCCGTTTTTATTATTACGGAAAAGAACTACTTCAAAGTCTTGTCATTTATATCCCTTTGCAGAATTACAAAGAAGCCGTTCATCTTTATCGTTCTTTTTTAATGCATTTGTGGCAGTTTTATAATCAGCGTCCGCAGGGGCAATGGGGGGAACATATATGGCATCTGCCTTCTAAAACCATTACTTTACGCTTCCGTAACTACCCCCCAACCATTTTCCTCATCCTTAGTAAGGAATAAGAATCCAATCGCTGTCCTTGCCTGTTTCTATCTGCTGTAAAATCATTTCTATAGCACGCTCCTTATTCGGGTCATAACGCATCTTCAAGTCCGAACCAAACAGCTTCGCAATAAACTGCCAAAACATCGCACTACGAGTGTTTTTATACTCTTCTATCAATTGATATGCCGTAGAACCTGTTTCCCGATTAATGAGTTTAATTAAGATTTTTCCTTCGTAGACAGTAAGATTGCGGATTTCATCTTCATAACGTTCAAAGAGTTCTTTTTCTAATCGTTTTAAGTAGCGTTTTCGTTCTATGGGGTTATGCACGTTGGCTAATTGGGCATTGATTTCGTTAATGATTTTAGCGCAGGCTTTAGCTAAGGGATAGACTTTTCTAACGGCTCGTCTTAGGCGATAATAGGAGCGCAGGCGGCGTCTATAGCGCCGAGCCTCCGCCTTAGAAGGTGCTTTTGCCGTAATCAACACAGGGTCTAGGAAACAAATAGGGATACCATCGCTACCTACGGCTAAATAAATAGGACCTTGTGCCCAAACCCACGTAAACAACAACGCTATTATCCACCGCATCGCCCGCTAAAATTAAAAAATTTTATAATAAAAACCGCTTCACATACCGCTTACCCCGATAAAAAACCTCAATCCAATACATACCCGCTGCAAGAGTTTTTAAGGAGATTTCATCTTCTCTCTTTGTAATGCGTCCTTTACGCACCACTTGACCCCAGAGGTCATAAATATTATACGTGGCTTCCCCTTCAAAGGTTTCATCAAACACCACCTGCAACACCCCTGCTTTCTCCACAACCGAAATCCAAGAACGAACATCATCCATAAAAAGCACGTTAGAATACAAAACAGCCCCTTGCGCATCTTTTAATAACACCCGGTAGTAATAATCCCTCCCAGCTTCAGCATAAACATCTTCCATAGTAAAAGTCGTTCCTTGTTGTAGTACTTGTTCTTGAAGCGTTATAAAAGCCCTATTTGGGGCATCGCTTCGCTGCAAATACAGCGTAATGGGAAAAGCCACAGTGTTGCTTAAATACCCATAAATGGTAATTCCTTGGTCGTTTCGTTTGCCTCGGATACGAACAAAACGCAGCGGCAACACTGTAGAAGAAATACTTTCATGCTGGATGAAGACACCACTATCCCATAAAGCATCGCCTACGTCAGCAATCACTAATTTTAACGTATAGGTCTGAAAAGGAATTACAGGGTATTGAGCAATAAGGGGGACTAAGATACCGTCGTATTCTACCCAAGGACCGCCATAGTTATCGGTATAATAAACGGCGTTACTATTACAGCAAGCGCTGCTACTACAATAGCGGGCACAATCGCCATTGACATCAGCATTAACGTTTTGAATCGTAATGGGTGTGTTAGTCCCAGGTAAAAGTGCCATGTTTTGTTTTCCTGGGATGCCTGGTCCACTAATAAAGAAGGCAAAAGCGTCGTTGTATTCGCAGCAGACGTACTCTTCATACTCTTCGGAAGCGAACACATAGCGGAAACGTAGAGTATCCCCCTTAGGAACAAGCGTAATCGTTACAGCACAAGCGTCATAAGAGATAAAAGGCGCAACAATAGCATTGATGTCAGGGTCGCCCGGAGCAAAAAGGTTCGTTGTGGTACAACAGCTATTATTAGGTCCTTGGGCATCTATAGCCCGCCCTGTGGTCATGATTAAGCCACTATCTAACCCTATACCACCACCTACAAACCATCCAAAGGCTTGCGAAGGACAATCAGGAACCACGGAAACCACTGAAACAGTGCTGTCTACTAAACGATTGATGATGTTTATCCACGTATCTATATACACTTGCAAAGGACCATTGACTTTTGCGCTAGTAACCTCTTCTATAGCGATAGCAAAGGGAGTGCACGAAGGTTGACTCCATGTGTCTACAATAATGTAGTAAGTACGATAAGCATGGAGCACTACGTTTTTTAATTGCGGGTTTCCTGAGGGGCTTTCAGCCTTGGCGACCAATTGTGCATTGGGGTCATCAGGACAATTTTCCACAACAAACACCCCACACCACGGTGCTGTGTTCGTTAAAGTGATTTGAAGGACTTTTGTTGTTGTAGGCGTATAGACAAAGACATAGTCCTCGCCGCTCATGTAGGGGCTAAACTGCGTGTAGTGGTTTCCTGCACCACAAGTGCTTAAGCTTTTTTGAAAGAAAGGTAATGTAATGATAACATGGGCATTGTAACATTGCTTGCCCCACAGCAGCAGCGACGCTCCAAGCCAAAGTAGCAACCCCCTCATAGCCCTTAACGATTTTGTGGTTCTCTCCATTGAATCCCTACGGATTGAACGATTTGTGAGATATAATACGGGGTGATTTGCGGGATTACCTCTAGCTCACAATAGGCGTTTTGAGGAAAGCAACGACAAGCCAAAACTCCCTGTTTTTCCTCAAAAGCCTGCGTCAATTGGCTGTATTTATCGGCGGCGTTGTCATAGGAAAAATAAAGTAGATAAACCACTTTCCCCTCTGACGCCGCCTTACGCTCTATGTTAGGCTTTGACCCGCCTAACCATAACCCCAAGCCTATTATAATTCCCATCCATTTCATAGTTTGTGATTTTTAGTTTTTAAAATAAGTGAGTTTCTATATTGTTATACGTGTGATTTTATATAAAGGTTTCACTTGGGTAAATACCTATTGAGATTTAGTGAGGATGGATAGCCCAAAATTTTTTAACTTTGCAAAGTCAAAATAGATAGGGTTATGGATGTGGTAAAAGCCTTTTTAAACAGCCTCAGCGAAGAAGAACACAAGCAATTCAGACGGTTTTTGAAAAGTCATATCCAACGAAAAGCCTCTAAATTATTAGCCCTTTATGAGACTTATCGGCAATATCCTAATTTAAAGACACCTCAAATTGTCCAACTCATCTACGGCGAAGTCAATAAACAAAACTCTGATGCCTATCGCTCCCTTAAACGTGAACTAAAAAAAGTAATAGAACGTTATATTTTCTTTCAAAAATTAGAACAAGACCCATCCGCTCAAGTACTATTTAATAGTGTTATTGCCAATTACCTTTTAGAACGCTATTTATTCCACGAAGCGCTGCACTATATAGATAAATCGCTGAATTTAGTGCATCAACATGAAATCATTAGTGCTGCTCCCTTAATCTATTTACAACGATTTAGAATGACTTTGCGCACCGAAGTAGACTCTTTAGATAATTTGTGGAAAGATTATCAAACCCGCCTTCATTACTTTAACCGCTTAGGACTCCTTCATATTTACCAACGTAAAATCGTAGCAGCCTTAACCTTAGAACAATTTGATAAAGCCGATAAGCTTTATGCGCAACTCAATCAAGAGATGCCTCCTGCAGAAGACGAACCCTTAGAACTCCACATCCGCAGAGCCCTAATCCAAGCACAAATGTACCGATATAAAAAACAAATTGCAGCACTTGTAGAGTTTCTACAAAGCTTTTTCGCCAAATATGAAGAGAAAAATTTAGAAAAACACTATACAACCCGAATCCCTTACTATATCCTTCGCATCTATGAAGTAGAAGCGCTTATCTATTTAGGGCAACTAAAACAAGCACAGGAATACTTTAGCTATTATCTATCGCCCTTGACAGAAGAAAGCCATCCTTTGGCTAAGCTCTTTAGAAGCGTGTTGGTTTACTATGAGTTTCTCATAGACTTCTACTTAGGTGCACACCATGCATGGCGCATGCATTTCAAACAATTTGTAGAAAAAGAAATGGACATAGACCCTATCAATGCCTTAGATAAAACGCTTATCTATGCTTTATTACTCTATTTAGGCAAACGCTATAAAGAAGCTCAGCAACTTCATAAAAAAATCCAAAGTTTAGAATTAAAACGTAATCCTTTACTTTCTCATGCTTTGTTTGCTATGGATTTACTACGCTTGATTATTGCTTTTGAGGAGGCATCACCACGATTTTGGGCAGTATTACGCCATTTCCAAGAACGGTATAAAAAATTATTAAATAAGGAAGAAGTACAATTTCACAAACCTTTATTAGAATGGATTAAAGAAGCGGCATTGAAAAACAATTTCCACATTCAATTAAATGAAGAGCAGAAACAGTACTTGCAGCAGCTAATAGATAAACATCGTTATGAAACGATTTTATTACTGCGTTATCCTGTGTTTTTACCTTTATGGCTGTATGCAAAGCATCTTGGTA
>WFXK01000234.1 GCA_015490695.1 Bacteroidota bacterium
AAAAAATAGCCATTTTTTATGCGAACTATTTACGTATTGAGAGAATGGGCAAAACTTCTTTGAAAAATTACTTAAAGAAGATGGGTATTAGCAATGCTTTTGAGTATGTTAAATATTACTATGAGCGCTATATAAGTGCTGAGTATCAGAGTGATGTTCAAGGGCTTTTAGACCCTGAACGAAATCCTTTTGAGACCATTAGGATATTTAAGAAAATGCTTGCAGATATTATTATAAGACGCTTTGGAAATGCTGCTGAGGCTGCAAGGTGGTACAGCGATCACTATGGTGATGAAGCACCTACGAGGCAAACCATAAGAAATTGGAAACGAGGAAAGTAGGCAAGATAAGTAAGGGGTGGTTACTTTTGTTTGTCTTTTAAAAAATTCCTAATTTTGCAGCGCTGACCCGGTAGCTCAGCTGGTAGAGCAGTGGCCTTTTAAGCCAAAGGTCCTGGGTTCGAATCCCAGCCGGGTCACTGGGTGCCCAGGTGGCGGAATTGGTAGACGCGCCACTTTGAGGGGGTGGTGGGCGTTATGCCCGTGCTGGTTCGAGTCCAGTCCTGGGCACAAAGGGACCGTAGCTCAGCGGTTAGAGCAGCGGACTCATAATCCGTTGGTCGGGGGTTCGAATCCCTCCGGTCCCACAATTGCATGAGTAAAAAACTAGAACAAGCGCTCCAAACCTCCTTTAGAACCTTAGAGTATAAAACCTTTATTAACCTGCTCTACACAGTTAATCAATTATCTTACAACTTCTTTCGTCTGCTAAGAGCCCATGGGCTTTCACCTGCCCAATATAACGTCCTTAGAATCCTACGAGGAGCTAAAAGAAAGGTCTCTCTCCGCTATATTAAAGAACGAATGCTTGAACCCTGCTCCGATGTAAGCCGCATCATCGCCCGATTAGAAAAACGTGGACTCATAACCAAAACAACTAATACCAAAGACAAACGGCAATGTGCTGTCAGTATCACAAAAAAAGGTTTACAACTACTTGAAGCCATAGACCCCTGCGAAAGAGAAATAGAAAACTATTTAAGATGGCTGACACGAGAAGAATTAGAACAATTGAATCACCTATTAGACCGTATAAGGGACATTATGCCTTCTATTAAAACAGCAGTAGTTAGGGAAGTTGGTTAATACATCGCTGATAAACCTTGCGTAAATAACACTATCGGTTAACCCAGAACCACAAATTAAGCCATCTGTTGCTATGAAACGAGATAGATATACTTTTGGTTTGTCTCTAATCGTTGTAGGGTTTTGGGTGATAATCATTGGTCTTCTCATACTTGTAGTATTAAAGCAGCTGCGCCTTGGCTTTTTCTTTGGCTTTATAGGCAGTATAGTATTGGCAGTGGGTTTTATTTATTCCCTTGTAATAACATTTACTCCTGCGCGTTTCCATTTTTATATAGAGGGAATGCAGATAAAAGACAAAAAAGGTAATTGTCATCCTGTTGAACCCAATAAGCCTTTTTACACAGGAAATGGGATTTGCATAAAAGAAAACGGAATTTATAAACATTATAAAGCAGTAGACGGAGTAGATATTTGCTTTCAGAATGGAAAAATAGTTCCTTGTGGTTGGGGTAGTGGGGTGATACAATCGCTTCTAAGCGGCGGCTGGGAAGTTCCCTCTATAGAAGAGAAAGTATAATCCCCATAGCTACGTTGCTCGGAATATTAAACTATTAAAGCTTGGGAATAACAATAATGGAGATAGGACAAAATGGATAGAACTTAATAATGTCTTGGCAAGGGTATTAACGATGCAAATTCCTGAGGCATTTAGAAAGCAGCTTGTTGGCTATATGGAGTTTTGGGGTGTTTATTTGGTATCTGCGGCATAGGAGGAAGTTATAGCGTTCAAAAAGTTAATGAAACAGTGCAAAGGGTTAAAAAATGTAGTAATAAGATTATTTGAGTTAGATGATGAGACACCGACGTTGCGTGAAATGGCTATTGATGTTTAGCCTATTGCACAGAAGGGACCAGTCTTTAATGACGTCCACTTACGTTTGTACTTTATTGCCAAGGAAAATGGGTAAAAAGTATTGCAAATGCTTACTTTTTCACTAAAATTACTATAGATAAACGAAACCTTAATCTAATCTTTATGTACAAAGTATGGAAACCTCTTTCTGAAAAGGCAATTGATAAGGTTAAGCAATTTTTAAAAAAGAAACAATTTCGTTTTCTGCCTCCTCAGCAAGAGTGGCAAGAATGGGTTGCAAAAAGAGGAACTATAGAATTTATATGTTATTTCAATAAAAAAAGGGAGTACTCTTTGGTTTCAAGAAACGCTTACGACCTTATAGGGGCAATTGATTGTTTAGTTTTAGAAATTCCTTCACGAGTTGCTTATTTGGTTGGAGGGGATGAAGCAGGAAAAGGAGAGGTTTTTGGACCTTTATTGTTATGTGTAGCCGCATACCCCAATGGAAAAGATACGCAAATCATTTCTAAGTTAGCAGACACTAAAATTCGTCGTCCTTATCATCAATGGGTGCGGATTTACGAGCGGTTAAAGAGACATCGCCATGTGCTCTATGTGATGGAACCCATTATGCCTTATCTTTTTGATAATTTCTCCTTAACTTATCTCATGGATA
>WFXK01000235.1 GCA_015490695.1 Bacteroidota bacterium
TTGCGATAGGTAGCCCCATTACATTAAAGAAGTCTCCTTCAATGCGTTGGATGGCTACAGCACCCCACCATTCTTGAATCCCATAAGCACCTGCTTTATCTAAGGGCGAATAATTACGCACGTAGTGTACAATCCAATGATGAGGTACTTTATGAAAGTGTACTTTTGTCTCTTCAGAAAAAACATAACGTTTTTGTTGATAGCACAGGCATACACCCGTGATAACCTGATGCATTTTTCCATTGAGTTGTTCTAAGAGTTGAATTGCTTCGGTTTCGTTTTGGGGTTTCCCTATTTTTTTGTGGTTAAGGATAACGATGGTGTCGGCAGTTAATACGATAGTTTGTTGGGCAAGATCCTCGTAATATTGGGCTTTATGTGCTGCTAATGCTTCGGGTAGTTGTTCTAATGGGACATTTAATACGGGTTCATCATGTTGGCGTACAATTTGCTGGAACGAAATCCCAGCCATTTTCAATAATTGGGCTCTACGGGGGGAGGCAGAAGCCAAAATAATCGGTCTCATACGCACAGCCCAAAACAACGGTCTGTCGGTTGCTGGTAGTCTTCAGGGTCAATAGAAGCAAACACAAAGCCTGTAGTTACCTTAGGATAAAAAAAGGTAGATTTAGGAGGCATAAGAAAGCCTGTTTGACAAACCGCTATCATTTGTTCAATAGATAAAGAGCGCATTAAAAAACCTATGCAATGTTGCGTTTGGATGCACTGATAAAAAGTGTCCTTTTCTTTAACATAGTGAATTTGTTCTGAGCGGGTTTGTTTTTCATAGGGAATTCCTGCGATTTGTTCAAAGGCAAAATAGTGCAAATGAAAATAAGGAAGTTCTTTTAATGGCGTAGGGAAGGGAAGACGACTTAATTGCTCTTGTGCCTCGGGTTTTAATCGCAATAAATAAGTATTTCGGTCTGTGATGGCAGCAATGGCTTGCTTTTGTACCAATTCCTGTTCTATTGCTTGACGTCCCGAAGGCTTTTGAATGTAAAAATAACGTTGTAGAGCGTTAATAAATTGCTCTTTGTCCCAACCATCTTTTAAATAAAAAAGCCGATGGATAGGTAAAATCTGTAAATCGGGTGCTGAGCCATTGGTTAAATATATAAAATGATAACGAAAAGGATGATGGTCTTGGTGTTGGATTTTGTCCCAATATTTTGCTTGCAGTGTCTCAGCACTTTTGAGCCGGTGATGCCCGTCCGCTAAAAAAATTTTTTTATCCGATAAATGTTCTTGAATCGCACGAATAACTTCATAATCTTGAATAACGCTTACTTCGTTATAGACACCTTGATAATCTTTTGCTTGCATCAAAGGGGTTTGCATGTAGGGTTCTATGAGTTTTTCTATGGTGAAGGTAGGGTCGTAGTAGATGCCATGGGTTGGTGCAACGCATAATAGTAAACGTTCTAATAAATCGGTTTGTTTTTTTACGACTTCATCTACGGTACGTTCATGGATGATGATTTGGCGTTCCTTAGCATCAGGGGGGTCTAAGCGAACCATTACAACGATACCTTTACGGCATAATTTTTGACTTTCTTCATCTTGGAAGTGTTGGTAGTAGCCGTAGATGGCGGGTAGGGATTCTTGGATTAAAATGCCTGAGTGTTTCCAGCCTTGTAAGCGCTGGTAGGCATCCTCTATGCTACGGGGAACAGAAAGATGGATGGAGTTTAATGGATTAGCATAAAGCCGCGCTAACATCCCTGGAGTAACAACATCAAACAAAGGCGAAAGATATTTTTCTATTTCACCGAGAAATTGCGAATTATACCGAAAACCACGATAACTTTTTACTATAACCATCAATAAGCAATGAAGATGGTGGAGGGCGTTAAGACAACTTGACTCACTTGAAAAGAATCTAATCTTGCTGTTAAGGTAGCCACAAGGGTTTGATTATTGTCGTAGACTTTAATGGTGTAGTAGCCTCGTGGGACAGTAATAAACGGGGAGGCTTGAAGGTATCCTGCAGGAGGTGTAGAGAACTGTAGGGTGTCTTTCAGAAGGGTTAGAAAGTAGTTGTTGCTTCGGAAGTTAATGATTCGGATTTTGCTTTCTTGTGAATTATTAGAGGGGGGAGCGTCATCTACAACAAGCCATTGTAGTTGGTTCCCTTGGCGGTATAAGCATACAGAGCGGTAGCTATTGGGCGGTAGAGTTAAAGCAAGTGGTTCAATGAAGCGTAGGGCAGTGTCTTGCCCTGCAGGTACAGCGTAAATCTTTAATGGGCTATAGCCGTTTTCATCTAAGGGGTCGGTGCTCTGGGTTGTGATATAGCCGTAAGCAGGAAAGGCAGAAGCAGGTGCAATAGAGTCGCCTAAAAGCCGTAAAGCATTGTAATAAAGCGAATAAAAGTCGCTTAAGCCTTGTCCTTCTATATAAAGGATGCGAAAGTGTGCAGGTGAGCGCTCTTGTGGCTTTGGTCCCTGAGGGAAAACCTCCTGCGTTTTTTTACACCCGTATAAAAGGCAACATACTACAAAAAGCCGTCTCATAAGGGCGCCAAAAATACAAAAGTTATTAAGTACCTCCTATCACAAACAAGCTACATTTTTTATTTTGTTTTTTTATAAATTGTGAAAAGTCCAGCTTGTTTCAAGTTTTCTTACTCATTAAAAAGTGGACAAACGTCTGAAAGAAACTAAAAGCGAAAGCATTAGTAGTAATGGGAAGGAGTATAGTGCTTACTTCTTAGACATTTTATAAAGATTGTACTTTTTTGAATTCATGTTTTTAATTTTGTATTTCTGTTTTTGGGGTTTAATCTGAAAGCGAGATGATGAAACACTGGTTAGCGGGGTTGTTAGGAGTATTAGGGCTTTATGCCCAGAATGTAGGGATTGGCACAGCTACGCCGTCGCCGAGTGCTATTTTAGAGTTGTATTCTACGAATCAGGGAGTATTGATTCCGCGGCTTTCTACGGCTCAAAGAGATGCCATTGCTTCTCCTGCTCACGGTTTACTTATTTTTAATACTGACAATTTCTGTTTAGAAGCGTACAATGTTGATAGTGCAAAATGGTTTACTATCGCTTGTCGTCTGAATAATGGGTGTATACCGACTCCTTTGGCACCTATTGCGCAAAATGCAACAGGAATTACGGTGACTTCTTTCCAAGCGCAGTGGAGTAGTGTTGCAGGAGCAACACACTATTATTTAGACGTCGCTACAGACCCTTCTTTTAATAACTATGTGCCAGGTTATTTAAATCGGGATGTTGGAAGCACAACCACTTTTACTGTAACAGGATTGCAGTGTAATACTACTTATTATTATCGGGTGCGTTCAGCGAATAATTGCGGGGTGAGTATTTCGTCTAATACGGTAAGTGTTACTACAGCCCCTTGCCCTACTAAAATTTATGTTATAGGAGGTTATGAATCGCCACCCTATGTTTATCATGATGCCAATGAAGTATATATTCCTGTTTTTGATGGTTGGCAAACGAAGCAAGGATTGTTATTTGCTACCTTAGGTGCTGCTGCAGGGTATGTAAATGGAAAAATTTATTACATAGGAGGTTATCCTCACCTGCGGAAAGTACAGGTTTATGATCCTATTACCGATACATGGACTACGCAAAATGATGCACCTGTAGATGTAGATATTGCAGGTTTTGGGGTTATTAATGGAAAAATTTACATTGCAGCAGGCTGGGATCAAGTTTTAGGAGCCGTTCGTAGAACACTTGTTTACGACCCCGTTACTGATACATGGGATACTACCTTGAGCCAGATTCCAACACCGCGTTGGGGAGTTGCTTCTGCAGTATATAATAACAAACTCTACGTTATAGGGGGGTATGATGGAAACAATTATCTTAACCACGTAGAAGTGTATGACCCTATAAGTGATACATGGGCATCTAAGGCACCTATGCCTGATGCGGTTAGCTATGCTTGTGCTGCTGTAGTGGGAGATACGATTTTTGTAGCAGGGGGATCTGGGACGGGTACACCTCCTCAAAGAAACTTACTTAGAGCTTATGTCCCCACTTCTAATACATGGTTCTATCGTCCTAATATGCCAACGGCGCGCTGGGGATGTGCTTGTGCTGCTGTTAACGACACCCTCTATGTTATTGGAGGAGTATACCACCAAGGAGGAAGTAGCTATCCACGTCTAAGGACTAATGAAGCCTACTATCAAGGGCAATGGAGCACCAAAAGCTATATGCCCACCCAGCGCAGCCATTGTGTAGCTGTAGTAGCAGACTAATAAAATGGTTATGGCTCCTTGTTTCTATAAACTTTGCACAAAATCCATGCCACATCATCGCCTATATAGAAGACACTCCTATATTCTATAAAGACCTTACTACTAAACAAGCGATTGCTTGGATATACGGCTACGATTCTGTCCAATTTGACCTTTATGCTGCTTTTGCTCAAATAGTCCAAGAACTTATAGAATATCATATTGCCCGACGTTATGGAATAGCACCTACACTATCTCAATTGGACTCTTTAGCACGACAAATTGACCAAAGAACTAAAGCCCCACAACGATTACAGCAAATCAAAGCCTTGTTTCAAGAAGATACTTTAAGCTATTGGCAACTTTTCATCCGTCCTTTATTTGTAAACAACACTTTAAGACGTTTCTTTTACTTTAATTCTAACTTTCATCAGCAACAATGGCGTTGTATGAGACAACTACTTAAAGCAGCATTCCAAGGCATTGCTTTTAAACAGCTTTATCATCATCTCCCAACAACGTGCCACAGTTTACACTATCAAAAATTATTATTTTCTGATTCCTTACCTTATCGTACCATAGTGAATTCAGACTTTTATGTAATTCCATCGGTTTTTGCACCAAGCTTTTTAGACAGTCTTTCGGATTCTACCTTATATCCTGCTATTTATGAAGATGAAAGAACTTTGTCGTTATGGAAAAAAATTTCTACTACTTCTTTAGGGATCGGGGCTGAGGTACTATCCTTGGATAAAAGCTCTTTTAAGGACTGGCTTTATAACGAAGCAACCTCTTTAACTTTCGTTTTTTATGACCTTGATTTTTATGTTCATCTTCAAAAGCGCTATTCTTCTCTTTGGTGGTTATCTTTGTTTTTGCGCCCTAGGAGGGATTCGAACCCCCGACCTGGTGGTTAACAGCCACCCGCTCTAACCGCTGAGCTACTAGGGCACCAACGGCGCTACAAAATTATATTTTGTTTTTGAATTTTGCAAGTTACCTTTGTCGCCAAATGGAACGTCAACAGCTCATAGGGCTTTTATTATTGATTGCTTTTGTGTTGTTGTGGGCGCTTTGGCAAGCGCCGCGACAAAGACCAGTAAAACAATTAGAAAAACCACAACCCAAGGATGCCCTTGTCAAACCCGATACGCTTCTGCCCCCTAAACCACAGAAAAAAATCACTAAAACCTCCTATGGACCTTTTGATAGCGTTATCAACCCCCATAATCACCGCTATTGGCGAATTCAAACCAATACGATGAGCATTCAACTCCGTAGTAAGGGCGGTGTGCTCGTTCCATTGCATTTAAAAACTTATAAAACTTATCATAAAGACCCTGCAAAACGAAAACCGCTGCCTCTTGTTCCCCAAAATACAGCATGGTATTTGCAATTCCCTTTTCAAGGGAAATTGGTCTCTACAAAAAACTTTCAGTTTGATTTAGTGTCGCCGCTGCCGAAAAAATGGGAAAAAGATTCTTTGGAGGTTCGGCTACGGGCTACCATCACGCCACAACGCTTTATTGAATACCGCTATACTTTTTACAAAAATGCTTATCATGTCCGCTGGGAAGTGCGTTTCCACGGACTTCAAGATTGGGTTCCTATTCCTAATTATGAGGTAGTTCAACGTTTACCGGTGGTAAAAACGGAAAAGGATGCCGAAGTAATGCGCCGCCACACTACTGTGTTCTATCGTTACGGCGGCGATGTAGAAGCCTTAGAAGGTGGTGATGAACCCACTAAAAAAGAAGTCCAAGGAAAAATCACTTGGATTTGTCTAAAATCCCAGTTTTTCAATGTAACCATTATACCTGAGCAACCTTTTGAGTATGCTACCTTGGAAGAAATCCCTTATAAGCATCCTGACTCTGTTAAACTACTCAGTTACTGGGCACAAGCCCGATTGAAGTATAAAAACCCCAAAGAAGGCATTTCAAGGTTTTTACTTTATATGGGACCTAACGACTACTATATTTTATCGCGTTATAAACAAGATTTAGAATCCATTATTCCCTTGGGCGTAGCGCCTATGCGCTGGATTAACCGCTATATTATCTTACCTGTATTTAAGTTTTTAGAACGCTATATCGGTAATTATGGACTGATTATCTTAATCTTAACGATTTTGATTAAAATTTTGTTGTGGCCCCTTACTTATCGTTCTTATTTAAGCATGGCGAAAATGCAAATTGTGAATAAGTTGCCTGAAATGAAACAATTAGAACAGCGTTATAA
>WFXK01000236.1 GCA_015490695.1 Bacteroidota bacterium
CTATAAAGGAAGCGACCCCTACGCCTGTAACCCCTAAGAAAGCGGCTACAATAGGAAGAATGCAGCACGAAGAGGCTAAAAGGGCTACTAACCAACTGCCCGCAATCCACGAAAAGACATTGTTCCTTTTCATTGCTCTTAACATTTTAGCGCCTGCTAAAATATAAAGAAAAAAGACAGCTGTCAAGTCCTTTGTCTAAGTTTGTCGTGCATGAAGCGGTTATTGATTGTTGCTTCGCGCTTTCCTTATCCTTTAAATAAAGGAGATAGATTGCGTACTTATCATTTTATACGGGTTTTATCTCGCTATTTTTCTATTATTTTATTTTCCACTGATGATGAAATGATTGCTCCCGAACATCTGGAACAATTACGTTGTTATTGTGAGCAACTTTACCATTTCCCCTTGAGTACATGGCAGCGTTATAGGAATTTATTTCGGGCGTTGTGGCAACCTCTACCTCTGCAAAGTCTATATTTTAGCATGGAGTATGTTCGTGAAGCCCTTAAAGAGGTTTTAATAAGAGAGCGTCCTGATGCTTTGTTAGCCCAGACCTTACGTATTACACCTTTATTAGATAGGCTTTCTCCCCAGTTATTACCTTCACTTTCTGTGTTAGACTACATGGATTGCTTTTCTAAACGATATTTTGCCTTAGCTAACAACGCTAAAGGATTAAGAAAGTGGGCATTTTTCATGGAAGCTCAGCGACTGCAAACCTATGAGCATTACTTAATGGAGTATTTTCCTTTTCACATTATTATTAGCCACTCCGACAAAAATGCTATTCATCATCCCCGTGCAAAAGAAATCTTAGTTATTCCTAACGGTGTAGATATTGAGTATTTTCATATTTCTGATGTTTATGCTCCTGTTTTTGATATTGGATTTATAGGGAACTTAGGTTATGAGCCCAATATTCTTGCGGTGCAATTCATTATGGAAAAGATACTTCCTTTATGGCGGCAGCGTTATAAAAAGCCACTGCGGATTTTATTAGCGGGAGCACAACCTTCTAAGGAAGTGTTGCGTTATAAGAACTATTGTGAAGTTACTTTGTGGCAGAACTTAAAGGACATTCGTGCAGCTTATAGTGCAATAAAGATTTTAGTTGCTCCTCTATTTATAAGCACAGGGATTCAGAACAAGTTATTAGAGGCGATGGCGATGCAAAGGGTTGTTATTACCACAGAAGCCCCTGCAAAAGCAATTCAAGCACAACATAAAAAACATTTATGGATAGCTTACGACGCAGAATCATTCGTCCAAGGAATTGCTATTTTATTAAATGACCATTTGCTTTATCAGCAAATAGCTCAACAAGCTCGTGCTTTTATAGAAGCGTGTTACAGCTGGGAGCAAACCTTAGTTCCTTTACGGCAGTTATTAGAGGGGAATTAATAAATGTTTTTTATAATTTTGCAGAGTACGAGGTAATTCTTTGTGTTTTTCTCTTTCTTTGGGCAGTAGAGAGGGGGAGAGCAACGCTCTCCCCTTTTGATTTTTTAGAAGAGGGGACTTGCATAATTGAAAAATATTTCTCAACTTTGCAGGCGACACACACACACAGGGGAAGGTTAGTTTTTGAGTGTTTCATGGTGGGGCTGTTCGCCTTTCCTTTGACTTAGATGGTTGGGGCTAAGTTAAGGTAAGGCATGTGCAAAGGGGGGCAAAAGCCCCCCTTTGTTGTTTTCATCACACCACAGCATAACGATTCCCCGGCAGTGCCTTGACAACCCCTTTACACTCTAACTCCACTAAAAGCAAATAAAGCTGCTCTATGGGCATCTCGCTCAATAAAGCCAATTGTTCTATGTGGATAGGTGCATGTTGCTGAATGATTTGAACAATCTTTTCTTCTGTCTCATTAAGCGATACAGAAGGCGTTTGTTCAGTAAATAAACTCACAGGTATTTGTAATTGTTGCAGAAGTTGCTCGGGACTATAGGCTAATTGAGCTTTTTTTTCAGCAATCCATTGCAGACAGCCTTGATAGGAGGGGTCATTAAGACGGCCTGGGATAGCGAAGACAGGACGTTCGAAACGCAGGGCATAAGTTGCTGTGATTAACGCACCACCTTGTTCATAGGCTTCGCCAATCAATACAGCATCGCTTAAAGCTGCAATCAAAGCATTTCGTGCGGGGAAATTAGGGGCTTTAGGTCTTTCATCAGGAAAGAAAGGGGTTATTAAAGCACCCCGAGTTGCTATGATTTGTTTTGCTAATTCTTTATGTTGAGGAGGATAAAGGTATTGAAAGCCGTGCGCTAAGACCGCTGAGGTGACTCCTCCATGGGCTAAAGCGCTTTTATGAGCAACGGCGTCAATCCCTAAGGCTAAACCGCTTAAAATATGAATGTGGTTCTTTACCAATCCCTCTACAAAGCGTTTAACACTGCTTTCTCCGTAGGGGGTCATGCGGCGAGTGCCAACAACCGCAATCGTAGGTTTTTGTAATACAGAAGGCTTTCCCCACAGAAAAAAACCTACAGGTGCCTGCAATAACCGCTTCAAACGAACAGGATACAACGAAGAACGTACATCTATCCATTGTATTTCAGGATGCTGTTCTAAATACTGCTGTGCTCTCTGCGCCCGAGGATGCGGATAAACCGCTTTTTTTATCTGTTCAATTGTCTTTTCCCCAATCCCAGAAACACTTTTTAATTGCTTTGGTGTTGCCTGCCATACCGCTACAGCACTTCCAAAATGTGCTAACAGCTGTTTAATCAACCGATGCCCAAGCCCTTCTACCAACATCAAAGACCACAACGCTAAACGCTCCTCCTTCATCATTCTACAATCACAATCGCTTTGGGATAAACGTAAGTGGTCTGACAAGTCTCATTTACTTTCACTGTTAAACGAACTAAATAAACTCCAGGTTTTTCATAACGTTTGATGGGAGAGCGTTCTGTAGACGTTGTACCATCGCCAAAATCCCATAGCCATGCATCTCCCAAAGGTGATTGATTGATGAAACGAATAGGAGTTCCCACTTTTTCTTTTTCTGCCGCATCGGTCGTAAAACGGGCTTCTACACCACTGCAAGGTAACTCCTGGATTTTTACAAACCAAAAATCCTTTTTATAAGAAACCCTATCTTCATTAAAGTCGTTTTCTTTTTCTGCCAAAAGCACATAAGTTCCAGGACGAATTTCACATACCGATACCCCTCTTTCATCCCTTGGACCGCCAAAAGTCTGTTTCCAAATCGTTCTTCCTCGTTTGTTTAACCGCATTACCCAACAATCTAAACGCCCTTTAACATAGCGATGGCTTTTTTGTGTATGATAACTATACCCTGAAACAATAAAACCACCATCTTCGCAAACTTCTATAGAAGTCAAGGCGTCAATGGTATTTTCTCCGAAGATTCTATCAACCACTATATTGCCTTGAGCATCGCAGAGTAAAAACCAAAACTGCCGATTGAATCGCTTAGTATAAGTTGTGCCCACCATGGCAAAAGTATTATCAGGAGTCGCTACAATATCATAAATGTAATCCTCATAAGGTTTTTTTATGGTTTTACTCCATTGCAAAGAACCCGTAAAATCCAATTTTAACAACCACAAGTCACCATAAAAGCGATTTTTGCTTTGGTCTACAGAAGGAGAATTAGTAATAGCGCATACCATAAAACCACCATCGTTCGTTGCGGTGATAGCTGTAGGAAAGTCGTTTTTTTTACCACCATAACAAACAGTATGGATGTGGTTGCCTTGGGTATTGAATAACAAAAGCCCTATTTCGTTGCGCTTATTGGCTTGACAATACATTCTTTGGTCACTACTCCATGTTTCTGCTGCTACTAATAATGTTCCTAATAGGGTTTTTGCGATTCCTTTAGGAATGTCTTTTGCACTACCACCATAAGTTTTTTTCCATAGCACATTTCCTTGGGTGTCTAATTTATATAAAACGATGTTTGCGTCTGCGTCTTTTTCATAGCCTATGGCATAGAGGTAGTTTTTTTCGCCGGGGATGATGTCTACGAGCACTTGGTCTTTTTTATCGTTAAATCGTTTAAGCCATAGAACTTGGAAGTTTGCGGTATCTATTTTCAGCAGGATGGCTTCTTTGTGGTTTTGTTGGTTGAGGGTGTAGCCGCAGGCATAGAGGAAGCCTTGGTGGTAGATGAGTTTTTTAGGGATGTCGTCGTAAGCGGTTCCCCAGAAGCGTTGTTTAATGAGGGTAGGGAAGGTTTGTGCTTGGAGTAGCGTTACAAGCAGCAGCCAGCGCTGCATTAAGCCACTTTTTCTAATACAGCTTTCACGGTTTTTCCAATTTCTGCTGGAGATTCTACAACGTGGATGCCACATTCTTTTAGAACACGGATTTTTTCTTGTGCGGTTCCTTTTCCACCGCTGATGATAGCACCTGCGTGTCCCATGCGTTTGCCTGGCGGCGCTGTTCTTCCTGCAATGAACGCTACAATTGGCTTCTTCATGTGCTCTTTTGCCCAGTAAGCTGCCTCCTCTTCTGCCGTTCCTCCAATTTCACCAATCATCACTACTACTTCTGTTTCAGGGTCTTCATTGAAAAGCGCTAAAATATCTTTGTG
>WFXK01000237.1 GCA_015490695.1 Bacteroidota bacterium
CTATTTATTACATCTCTCGTAATAAAAGAAAATATATTGGGATTCGGGATTGGAAGCGTATTCGTCAAATAGAACGACGACTTTCTAACTCTACGCGTTATTATTTTCCTTTGGAGCAGTTGCATTGTTATGAAGCCATTGCACAAAATGGGGATATTGTTGCTTTAACAACCACGGTAGAAGGTTTAGAGGTTTCTCATTGTGGTATTATCACGGTGAGGGACGGGGAATTATATTTCTCTCATGCATCGCTTACGAAACGGAAAGTGGTTGTTGAGGAGCATTTTAGAAGCTATTTAAAGAAGCGGGATACCATTACGGGCATTATTGTGTATCGGGTTACGTTCTAAGAAGGATTTGCGTTGTATTGAAAAATGTACTTTTTTTGCAGCCTCATTTCAGTGGTGGTATGCCGACGATACAGCAGTTGATACGTAAGGGGAGGAAGAAGAAAGTTCGTAAGAGCAAGTCGCCTGCCTTGGATGGATGCCCGCAGAAGCGGGGTGTATGCATTCGGGTCTATACTACCTCGCCAAAGAAACCGAATTCTGCTTTGAGAAAAGTGGCAAGGGTGCGTTTGACCAATGGTAAAGAAGTGAATGCGTATATTCCGGGCGAGGGGCATAACTTGCAGGAACACTCTACGGTTTTAGTTCGTGGTGGTAGGGTGAAAGACTTACCAGGGGTTCGTTATCATATTGTGCGGGGTGCATTGGATTGTGCAGGTGTAGAAGGGCGCCGTCAAGGACGCTCCAAATACGGGACTAAACGACCAAAAGAAAAATAAACCATGCGCGGCAGAAGAGCACAACGAAGAAAAGTTGCCCCAGACCCCAAATACGGCAGTGAAGTCGTCGCCCGCTTTGTGAATAACCTCATGTGGGATGGAAAAAAAAGCCTTGCCTATCGCATCTTTTATAAAGCCATTGAATTAGTGGAAGAAAAAACAGGGCAAAATGGTTTAGAAGTTTTTCAAGCAGCTCTGAACAATGTAATGCCTGTGGTTGAAGTAAGAAGCCGTAGGGTCGGAGGCGCTACTTTGCAAATCCCTACTGAAGTGCGTCCAGAACGAAGACTATCCCTTGGTATTAAATGGATTATCCGTGCTGCACGTGAAAGACCCGAAAAAACCATGATTGAACGCTTAGCAAATGAATTGATTGCAGCTTCTAAAGGAGAAGGCGCTGCAGTAAAGAAAAAAACCGAAGTGCATCGTATGGCAGAAGCCAACCGAGCCTTTGCCCACTTTAAATTTTAAAATATAAATAAGGTACAACTATGGCGAAAGTTCCACTGAAACGACTACGTAATATCGGAATCATGGCGCATATTGATGCAGGAAAGACTACAACTACCGAACGGATTTTGTTCTATACAGGGAAGGTGCACCGCATGGGAGAGGTTCATGAAGGTGCTGCAACCATGGACTGGATGGAACAAGAAAAAGAACGCGGTATTACCATCACCTCAGCCTGCACAACAACCTTCTGGAACTGGAATAACGAACAATACCAAATCAATATCATTGACACCCCAGGACACGTAGACTTTACCGTAGAAGTAGAACGTTCACTACGCGTTTTAGATGGTTCTGTTGCTATCTTTTGTGCCGTAGGTGGTGTTGAACCCCAATCCGAAACCGTATGGCGACAAGCCAATAAGTATAAAGTCCCCCGAATCGCTTTTGTTAATAAAATGGATAGAATTGGCGCTAACTTCTGGCGTGTCTTTGAAGAAATCAAAGAAAAATTAGGAGCTAATCCCGTCCCTATTCAATTACCTATTGGTTCAGAAGATAAATTCATCGGGGTGGTAGACTTAATCCGCATGAAAGCGTTAATCTGGGATACGGATGAATTAGGAAAACAATATCGTTTAGCAGAAATCCCCGATGAACTCCAAGAAGAAGCAAGAAAATGGAGGGAGTTCCTTTTAGAAGCGGCAGCAGAACAAGATGAAGCTTTAATGGAAAAATATTTTGAAGACCCTGATAGCCTCACAGAAAAAGAAATCATCCAAGCGATTCGTAAAGGGACACTAAGCATGGCGATTGTTCCTATGTTGTGTGGAAGTGCTTTTAGAAACCGAGGGGTTCAACCGCTATTAGATGCTATTTGTGCCTTTTTACCCTCTCCCATAGATGTCGGAAGCGTTTGGGGAACCCACCCCGAAACAGGTGAACGCATTGAAAGAAAAGTAGATATTAACGAACCCTTCACAGCATTAGCGTTTAAGATTATGACCGACCCTTATGTAGGACGCTTGTGTTTTATGCGAGTCTATTCAGGCTACTTGGATGCAGGCTCTTACGTTTATAACCCCAGAACCAGAAAAAAAGAGCGCATCAGTCGCCTTTTGCAAATGCATGCGAATAAACAAAATCCTATTCAACGGGTAGAAGTGGGTGATATTGCCGCTGCTGTAGGATTTAAAGATATTAAAACAGGTGATACGCTCTGCGATGTAAACCATCCTATTGCTTTAGAATCTATGAAATTTCCTGAGCCTGTTATTGAAAAAGCCATTGAGCCGAAAACGAAAGCGGATATTGATAAACTTTCTATTGCTTTAGCAAAATTGATGGAGGAGGACCCAACCTTCCGAGTGCGTGTAGATGAAGAAAGTGGACAGACCATCATCGCAGGTATGGGAGAATTGCACTTGGAGATTATTATAGACCGCTTAAAAAGAGAGTTTAAAGTAGAAATTAACGAAGGGCGTCCGCAAGTGGCTTACAGAGAAACGATTACTACAAGTGTAACGCATAGAGAACTCTTCAAAAAACAAACAGGTGGTAGAGGTAAGTATGCGGATGTACACATTGAGTTCTCGCCATTGCCTGCTGATAGCGAAAAAGATTTTGAATTCATTAATGAAATTAAAGGAGGGGTTATTCCTAAGGAGTTTATTCCTTCGGTAGAGAAGGGGATTCGCTCTGCGATGAATGAGGGGATTATTGCAGGGTATCCTGCAGTACGGATACGAGCAAGGCTCTTTGATGGAAGCCACCATGAAGTAGACTCCGATAGCCTCTCTTTTGAAATCGCAGGGCGTATGGCGTTCAAAAACGCTTGTAAAAACGCAAATCCTATTATTTTAGAGCCGATTATGAAGTTAGAGGTGGTGACGCCTGAGGAGTATATGGGTGCTATCATCGGTGATTTGAACCGCAGAAGGGGGCGCATAGAGGGAACGTCTTCCAGAGGGAACGCTGTGGTCATCCGTGCTTATGTGCCCTTAGCAGAAATGTTTGGCTACGTAACACAATTGCGAACCCTGTCTTCAGGTAGAGCCTATTCCACCATGCAGTTTGACCACTATGAGCCCACACCGCCTAATATCCAAGAACAAATCATCGCCCAAGCCCGAGGCGAAAAAGTTAATGCCTAAACGCTATGCAAAACTTTAGAATAAAATTAAAATCTTACGACCATACTTTGGTGGACCGCTCTGCAGAAGAAATCGTAAAATTGCTGAAAGAAGCAGGTGCTTACATCAGTGGACCTATCCCATTACCAACAAGAAAGACGATTATTACGGTGTTACGTTCTCCTCACGTGAATAAAAAATCCCGAGAACAATTTGAAATCCGTTTCCATAAACGGATTATAGAAGTGTATAATGCTGACCACGAAGTTGTAGAACGCTTAGCCAACCTCGTCCTTCCAACGGGCGTAGATGTAGAAATCAAAATGCTACAATAGCTATGCCGGGAATGATAGGAAAAAAACTGGGGATGACCAGCATCTTTACCGAAGACCGCCAAATGGTTGCGTGTACTGTCTTAGAAGTTCCACCAAACTATGTAATCCAAGTAAAAACAAAGGAAAAAGAAGGTTATGATGCGGTTCAATTAGGCGCATTTGATTGTAAAGAAAAGGCATTAACCAAACCTTTATTAGGTCATTTTAAGAAAGCAGGGGTATCACCTAAGCGTTATTTGAAAGAATTTTATTTTGAAGAGCCTTTAGAAGTAGGTACCGAATTGCGTGTGGAGCAGGTTTTCCAGGAAGGTGAGTATGTAGATGTGACGGGAATTACTAAAGGTAAAGGGTTTCAAGGAGTTGTAAAGCGACACGGTTTTGCAGGTGTTGGCGGTAGAACCCACGGACAACATAACAGAGAACGTGCCCCTGGCTCCTTAGGCGCTGCTTCAGACCCTTCAAGAGTTTTCAAAGGGAAACGACTACCAGGAAGAATGGGCAATAAGAAAGTTACGATCTTAAACCTGCAGGTCTTAAAAATCATTCCCGATAAAAACCTCATGTTAGTCAAAGGAGCAGTTCCCGGTAAACGGGGAAGCATTGTCTACATAAAGAAATAAACTTATGGAAGTACAACTTTTAACCTTAGAAGGCAAAGAAAGCGGAAGAACTCTGGAATTAGATGAAGATGTTTTCGGTATTACACCGAATTACCATGTCATTTATTTAGCAGTAAAACAATATTTAGCGAATCGTAGACAAGGAACGCATAAAACTAAAGAACGGGGTGAGGTTCAG
>WFXK01000238.1 GCA_015490695.1 Bacteroidota bacterium
GAAGTACTCTTTGTTTCTTGTTGGTTGTGATGAAGGGTTTTTGCAAGAAGTTTTTTAGCGGGAATAGATGAAATAGTTTGTGGGGTTGGATACCAGTAGGCTTTTTGTTGGTGGTTTTCTGGCTTTGTGGCGCCATGTAGCAATACTGTTGTTAGAAAAAATACAATTACGTAGCGCATACACCTTTTTATTTTGGCGTGGCGAATATAGAAAACGTTCCTCAAATACCAAAAACTTTTCTCATTTTTGCCTTCCAATGCAGTGGGAAAAGCAGCTGTTGGAGCAGATTCAAGAGATGGAACGGCTTATTCAGTTCTTAAAGACACCTTCTACCTTGACTCAGTTAAATGCGATTGCGCAGGCGCTGACACAACGCTTAAAACAAGGTGGAAAAATCTTTACTTGTGGAAACGGTGGTTCTATGTGTGATGCCATGCACTTTGCTGAGGAATTAACAGGTAGATTCCGAGAAGATAGGCTTCCTTTAGCGGCAATTGCTATTAGCGACCCCTCTCACCTTACTTGCGTTGCAAACGACTACGGCTACGATAAGGTCTTTGAACGCTATATCGCAGGAGTTGCCACGGAAAAAGATGCTTTGATTGCTATTTCTACCAGTGGCAATAGTCCAAACGTTCTTAATGCAGCTCAAATGGCAAAAACAAAAAACATGTTAGTTGTAGGACTTACAGGAAAAACAGGGGGTAAGTTAGCGCCGTTGTGCGACTATGCCATTATCGTTCCTCACCACGACTACGCAGACCGCATCCAAGAAATTCATATTAAATGCCTTCATCTAATCATCTACCTTATAGAACGTTATTATGAAGAAATTACTGGCTAAATCAACGTACGTATGTACATAATACCATTACTATCTAAAAGAGTTCAGCAACTGCAACCTTCGGCTACCTTAGCCATGGCAAAAAAAGCAAGAGAGCTAAAAGCAAAAGGCTATGATGTTTTGTCCCTATCCTTAGGAGAACCCGACTTTAACACACCCCAACCCATAAAAAACGCTGCTATTGAAGCTATTGAGCAAAATTTTACCCATTATCCTCCTGTTGCAGGCATCCAAGAACTTAGAGAAACCGTAGCGCATTACTTTAGTCAACGCTATAAAACTACTATAGAACCCCAACAAGTTATCGTAACAACGGGAGCAAAACAAGCCATCATCAATGTTTTTTTAGCCTTATTGAATCCAGGCGATGAGGTTTTACTGCCTGTTCCCTATTGGGTTTCTTATTATCCGATGTTACAAATGGCACAAGCACAAGTTCGTTTTATTCCTACAACTATAGAAAACCAGTTTAAAGTAACTCCTGAACAATTAGAACGTTATTTGACTATTAAAACCCGTTTACTTATCTTAAATTCTCCGAATAATCCGACAGGTTCGGTTTACACTCAAGAGGAAATAAGTCAATTAGCTGAAGTGTTGGAAAAGTTCCCTCACGTTTTTATTCTCAGTGATGAGATTTATGATTTGATTTGGTTTGATGCTTTACCGGGTTCATGGATGCGGGAGGAGCGTTTAAGATGGAGAGTGATTTTAATTCATGGAGTTAGTAAAGCGTTTGCCATGACAGGCTGGCGTATTGGTTTTGCTATAGGACTGCCAGAGCTTATTGAAGGTTGTGAACGTATTCAAGGACAATTTACTTCGGGTGCTTGTCATATTAGTCAAAAAGCTGCTGTGGCTGCCTTCAAAAAAAGCCTTCAAGACGCAGAAAACATGCGAAAAACTTTCCAACAACGAAGAGACTTTGTTGTGGATTTTATAAAAAAACATCTTCCTCAATGGCGTTTTGCCACACCTCAAGGTGCTTTCTATTTGTACCCCGATGTTCAATGGTATTTTGGAAGACGAAGTCCTAAGGGACGTTTATTAAATAACAACGACGATTTAGTAGAAGCGCTATTGGAAGAAGCGCATGTGGCTGTTGTTTCAGGAAGCGGATTTGGTACAAAAGAACATATTCGTTTGTCTTTTGCTGCCAGCCAAGAAACCTTACAAAAAGCATTAGAACGTATAAAAATATTCACCGATGGATGTCGCTAAGGAATTTTTTGAACGTATTGCAGGGAAATACGTTTTAGTAGTAGGCGATTTAATGTTGGACCGTTATTTATGGGGTAGGGTAGAGCGCATTTCTCCAGAAGCCCCTGTCCCTATCGTAGAAATAGAAAAAGAGGAAAACCGCTTAGGAGGAGCAGCAAACGTAGCATTAAATCTAAAGTCTTTGGGATTACAGCCTATTCTTTGTGGAACGCTCGGCATAGATGGCGCTGCGCAACACTTCCAACAACTTATGCAACAACAACAACTCCTTACGCACGGCTTAATCGCTATCCCCAATAAACCCACTACCATCAAAATCCGTATTATCGGAAACCATCAACAAATGCTACGAGTAGATAAAGAAGATAAATCGCCCTTAGATGAACAAATGACAGCAATGTTCTTAAAAAACACTTTTCAACTTTTTACTTCCTATCCTGTGGAGGCAATCGTTATAGAAGATTACAATAAAGGGGTTTTGACTTTAAAAGTGATACAGGCGTTATTGCAAAAGGCGAAAGAGAAAGGAATTCCGGTATTGGTAGACCCGAAATACTATCATTTTTTTGATTATGGGGGTTGCACGTTATTTAAGCCGAATTTAAGTGAATTAAGCAGGGCGTTGTCGCAACGTTTATCGCCTGAAGGATTAGAAGAAATCCTTTCTGCTATTCAACAACTTAGGAAGCGTATGCCGCACGATATTTCTGTCGTTACCTTAGGAGAGTATGGAATGGTGGTCTATGAAGATGGGCGTTATGAACACATTCCTGCTCATTACCGAGAGGTAGTAGATGTGTCGGGGGCAGGCGATACGGTCATCAGTGTGCTTACCGCCGCGTTATTAGCCCAATGGGATGCCTTTAAAGCCGCAGCTTTGGCAAATTTAGCAGGAGGAATCGTCTGTGAAAGCGTAGGCGTCGTTCCCATCACTAAAGAACGCTTGGAAAAAGAGATGAAAAAAATCTTTGCATGAAGCTGTTATGGCGTTTAGCCTTTAGTAATAGTGTTCCTGGCTATCGCTTAATGCGCCGCTTTGCTTTTATAACCATTACTATCGCCATAGCTGCTATCCATATCGCATGGAGTATCGCTCAAGCTTTTGAAAAAAACATTGTTAGTAAATTAACTGCTTTTGTTGGGCAAATTCAAATTACTGCATACCTCCCTGAAGCAACTGACTCCATTGTACCTATCCCCTATCCTTTGCAAGCAGTAGAACAACTAAAAAACCAATTAGAGAGCCGTTTACAAGTAACTCCTTACGTGCAGATTGCTGGTTTAGCCCGTGGTGCAGAAGGCAATGAACCCATTGTCGTTAAAGGCGTCCATCAATGGAAAAAAAACTTGTTCCCTTTAGTCAAAGGGCGCTATCCAGACTTCCATAGCAACAAAAAAGAAATCCTTATTTCAGAGCTCTTGGCTCGGCGATTAAAAGTAGATACAGGGGCGAAACTCATTACTTATTTTTTAAGTCGGCAGGGAAAGATTAAAGCACGGGCTTTTAAAATCACGGGTATTTATCAAACTTACTTGTACGAGTTAGATGAGCAAATGACTTTTGCTCCCTTGAGGGTAGTACAGCGGCTTTTGCGTTTGGATAGTTCAGAAGTAGAAGGGTATGAATTATTATTTCCTTATGCGATGGATAGTAAAGCATTACAAGAAAAGGCTCGGATAGTAAACCGCATGATTCCTCATGATTTACAAGCCCGTAGCGCATTTGAACGCTTTCCCCATCTGTTTGAATGGCTCCACATGCAAAAACAAAATACCCATTTTATTTTTTTGTTAATGTGGATAGTGGTGTTTATGAACCTTGCAAGCACTTTGCTGATTTTTATTTTAGAGCGAAGTAATCATTTTGGTTTGTTGAAAGCCTTAGGAGCAACCCGTAAACAATTACAACGGTGGATTTTAGGGATTGGTTCTTTACTTTATGTGCAAGGTTGGTTTTGGGGAAGCCTCTTAGCCATCGTTTTGCTTTTTATTCAGCAACAATGGAAGCTTATTCGTTTGAATCCTGAAATGTATTTTATAGATAGCGTTCCTGTTTCTTGGGATTTTATGGCGTTCTTGGTTATAGATATACTTTTTTATTTTGCTTTGATGGTTGCATTAGTGCTTCCGACGTGGTTTGTAAGGCGTTTGTCAGCAGCCGATTTGTTACGCCGTCAATAAAATTATAAACTTGCTGCCATGTTGCTGAAAGATAAAGTTGCTATTGTAACAGGGGGCACACGAGGAATCGGTAAAGCCATTGTAGAAGCTTTTGTCCGTGAAGGTGCAAAAGTTGTCTTTACCTACGCAGGCTCTCACGAAAAAGCTAAAGAGCTGGAAAACCAATATAAAAATCAAGTGCTTGCTGTACAAGCCGACGTAAAAGACTTTGAAAAAGCGCAAGAGGTCGTTGAAAAAACAGTAGAGACCTTTGGTGGTTTAGAGATTGTAGTGAATAACGCAGGTATCACAAGAGATAATTTACTGCTTCGTATGACGCCAGAACAATGGCATGAAGTGTTGGAAACAAACTTAACAGGGGTGTTTAACTATACCAAAGCGGCTTTGCGGGTGATGTTAAGAGCCCGCAAAGGGGTGTTTATTAACTTAAGTTCTGTGGTTGGTTTAGGGGGTAATGCTGGACAGGCTAACTATGCAGCAGCCAAAAGCGGTATTATCGCTTTTACGAAATCGGTTGCTAAGGAACTGGGATCTCGCAATATCCGTGCGAATGTCGTTGCACCAGGGTTTATTGAAACAGAAATGACTGCCCAATTGCCTGAACAACAATTAAAACAGTGGTTAGAACAAATTCCTATGCGCCGAGCAGGGAAACCGGAAGAAGTAGCCAGCGTATGTGTCTTTTTAGCCTCTGAAATGGCTTCTTATGTTTCTGGGGCAGTGATTGTCGTAGATGGTGCCATGCATTGATGTTGAAGCTACAACAATATACAATAACCCTTCCTCCTTTCCCTCAAGGTTTACATTTAATCACAGAGTATGTAAAACAGGCTATTGAGCCTCTGCCCAAAGAAGGTTTGCTACATCTTTTTTTACAACATACTTCTGCTGCCTTAACCATCAACGAAAGCTATGACCCCGATGTCCGCAAGGACTTAGAAGCCGCATTAAAACGGTTAGTACCAGAAAGCGAAGATTTATATGTGCACTTAGTAGAAGGTTTAGATGATGCGCCTGCCCATGTTAAGACCGCTTTAATCGGCGTACAACTATGGATTCCTATTCGTAATCATGCCTTAGCACTGGGGCGATGGCAAGGTATTTATCTATGGGAGTTTAGGAAAAATGCTTATGCAAGAACCATCATTGCAACGATTATCGCTGCTTATTAAAGCAATTGCCTTTGTTGTAAAAAGTTATAAATAGTTTTCGTTGCCCCACTATGGCTTTGAATCCATTGCTGTAATTGTTTTTTTAGTCGCTCGTCAGGAGGTTTAAGCCATTTTTGGAGCGTTTTAACGTTCTTTACTACCGTGGCAAATCCTTCTTTTTGTAATTCAACAGCTTCTGGGAAAGTATGAAATCGTGGTCCAAAAGCTACGGGAACGCCGTAAACAACCGCTTCTAACACATTATGAATTCCTTTTTGAAAACCTCCACCAATATAGGCTAAAGTGGCGTAACGATATAAATACTTTAAAAATCCTATGTGGTCTATCACTAAAACAGAGCGCTCTTGAAGCAAATTACTCCTTTCTTGAACTTCTGAATAAAAAAGACTATTTGGAAAATGCTTTTGTATCCATGCGATTTGGGGTTTTTCAATAGAATGAGGAGCAATAATCAATTTCCATGTAGGAGGTAAATGCAGCTGTGATAATAAAACAATATCTTTTTCCCATGTGCTTCCTGCTATTAGTACGTGATGTCTCTGAATAAATTGTTCTATGATTGGGTCTTTCCATGGATGGTGTACGTTTTGAAGTACGGTATCAAAACGGGTATCACCGGCAAAAGAAGCATTATTTTGGGCAAAATGTTTTTTATAAAGCGCTAAAGAGGTTTTGTCTTGAAAAAAAATATGGTATAATTTTTGCATTAAAGGTTGGTACCACAGGCGTAAGTGCTTGTGGTAGGGGAGGAGTCGTGCTGAAAAAACTATCGTTGGGATGCGATGGCTGTAGGCTTGGTCAATAAGATGATACCATAATTCGTATTTAGCAATAAGGATAAGACGGGGTTGGAGAAGGTGTAGAAACGTTTTCATGTTTTTCACTGTATCTAAGGGTAAATAAAAACTGCCTATTACACCTTTTTCTGGTTTATGGAACTGAAAGCCTGAGGGAGAAAAGAAAGAGACCACAATGGGCAGGGTAGGGTGGTGCCGATGGATGGTTTGAATAAGTGGACGGCATTGTTCGTATTCCCCTAAGGAAGCGGCATGAAATAAAATGGGTGCTTTCTTGCATTGCTGTCGTAACTTTTGAACCTCTGCTTGCCAATGCTTTCTCCCCTCAAGCCACCACTGCGCTTTTTTGTTCCCTAATAACGCTGCTGCCTTAATCGCTTGATGATAAAGCGAAATGGCAGTATTGTATAATAAGACCTTCATTAAAGCAATTCTATGCCGATGACTAAAATATCATCTATGCGCTCATTATCGCCTTGCCACTGGGTAAAGGTGTCTTCAAAAGCTTCTTTTTGCTCTTTGATAGGCATAGAAGCAATCGTCCCTAAGAAGGTTTTTAATTGTTCCATAGAATAGGGTTTGCGCTCTTTTCCGCCAATTTGGTTGATAAATCCATCGGTAATCAAATAGATTTTGGTTTTAGGTGGATAGGTAAAGGTATGCATAGAGAAGATGCGAATGGGTTCTTGTTGATAGCCTCCTATAGGGTATTGGTCTGCTGAGATGGTGCGGACTTCTCCATCAGGCAGAACAATCCACAGCGGTAAAAAAGCACCAGAAAAATAAAGGTTTTGTTTCATGGCGTCTATAGCCACTAAAGCCATCTCCATACTTTGAGGAATGGTGTCTTCTTCTATTTGGTCTTGATGAAGGAGTTTTCTTATATGCACATGCAGGTGGCTTAATACTTGGCTGACATCGCTTATTTTCTTTTCTGTGATGGCTTCATTTAGGAGGTTATATCCGAGCATAGACATCAAAGCGGCAGCTACACCATGCCCAGTACAATCTGCTGCAGCAACGAACTTTAATCCCTCTTCGTTTTTTCCTATCCAAGCAAAATCTCCACAAACGATTTCTTTGGGTAAAAACCATAAAAAACTATTAGGGAAAAGCTTTTGTAATTGCTCCTCTTGAGGGAAAATGCTGTCTTGGATTTGTCTTGCATATTGTAAACTACTTGTTAATTGTTTGTTGTAAGTCTCCAAAGAACGTAGCGCTTGTGCCAATTCTATGTTTTTTAAACGATAAATCTCTTTCTCTTTCCGTTCTTGTTCTGCCTCTAAGGCAACTTGCATAGCATTAGCACTTAGATTTAATAAGTTTTTGTAGTACGCTTCTAAACCTTCGGTATGTTTCTTATAAAATTGAAGTGCTGTTTTTAAGTCGTTTTTCGCCTCATGAATGTCAGCAATAACCTTAAAACATTCGTTTTTGTCGGTAATGGTTTGAATTTCTTCTGCATAGTTTAGGGCTTTTTGAGCATAGTTTAAGGCTTTGTCCAATTGTTGTGTGTTTAGGTAAAGCTTGGCTAAGTGCAGGAGGATATCCGTGATTTGAATTTTACTTTCCATTTGTTCTGTAATAGTTAATGCTTTTAGAAAATAGTCTTCTGCTTTTTGCCATAGTTGCATTTTAGAAGCAACTTCTCCTAAGAGGGCTAAAGAAAAACTTATAATGCGTTTTTGACCTAATTCTGTACCGATTTTTAATGCTTTCTCAAAGTATTCTTGCGCTTTTTCCCATTCTTCTTTACTCATTTTAACAGCTCCTAAATTGAGGTAAATAAGAGCGATGTCTAAGGAGTTGTCTTGCGTTTCTTGAAGTGCTTGTGTAAGTAGTTGCTCTGCCTGATTGTAATCTCCAAGGACTCTACACAAAGCAGCAGTATTGGTAATAAGTTTTCTTTGTATGTTTTTTAGTTGGTATTTTTCTGCTATATGCAGTCCTTCTTTTTGGAATTTGAGGGCTTGATGGTATTGTCCTGCTTGTTGGTAGACAGCACCTAAGTTGGCTTTAGTATGGGCGATTTCTTCAGGATCATTAATTTCTTCGTTGATTTCTAAGGCTTTATGGAGTTGTTTAAGTGCTTGGGTGTGGTTTCCTAAGATAGCATTAGCGACACCTGCGATGCGCAATGCCTTTCCCATTCCTTTCTTATACTTGACCTTTTTAGCTAACTTATAGGCTTGAGCTGCTAAACTTAACGTAACCTTAGGATTGGATTCTTTAATCTCCCATGCTCGTTCAAGGTCTCTGTTTACTTGGGCAATAACGCGTTCTTTTTTTAGTTTAATAAGACTATAGTGTTCTGACATACGACTACAAAGTTAAGAGAGCCTTGGGATTTTTGCAAATAATTTATATATTGCATTTTGTTTTAACACAAAAAAAGCAGTGCGGACGCGCAGGTCCGCACTGCGACGCGGGGGAGGGGAAAAAGAAAACACTATACTTGGAATGCAAATAAAAGGGTATCGTCTGTTTGCGGTTCTTTACCGCGCCATCGTTTAAGTACCTCTTCAATCACTTGTTTTTGTTCCTTCAAAGGATGGGGCGCTACTTGTTGTAGTAGTTTTGTCAAACCGCTTTTCCCTAAAGGACGCGCCGTCTGCTCCCCAATTTGATTCCGTATGCCATCTGTCATTAAATACACAATATCGCCCTCTTCTAAATCAAAAACTCTATCTTCCCAAAGTAAGTCTTCTTTCTTGTACTTCTTGCCTCCTACAGAAACTTTATACATAGGAATCTCTTCTAAGGTTTTTGTTGCTTTTCGCCAAATAAAACAGGGAATAGAAAGACTTGTAATCGTTAAACGGCGATGCTTAGGCTGATAAACCGCAGCAACTAAATCACAAGCATCTAAAAGATTCTCCTCACTTTCTTCTTTTAACTGTGTTAGCTCCGTATCTAAACTTTCTAAAATCGCTGAAGGACTATAAGTGTGTTTTTCTTTTATAATCTTATGTAACTTTTCTAAAGTAACGATAGCAAACAGACTAGCTGAAAGCCCATGCCCAAAAGCATCACCAAGAACGAAAATATGGGAGTTTTTATGAAAATGATGGAATAGAAAATCTCCTCCAACTCGGTGCAATGGCTTATAGATATAGAAATAAGGATTTTCAAAGTTCTCTAAATCATTCATGTTTGCCATAAGTGCTTTTTGAATCCGTACTGCATGACGCATGTTTTCTTCATATTCTGCTAATAGTGAGACATGTTTTGTTATATCAAATTGAACACTCAGGAAGCGTGTAGGTTTTCCATTCTGCTTTATTGGTACAGTGAGTGTTTCCGTATAATAAGCAGAACCTTCTTTATTGCGGTTTTTTAGTATGCCTCGCCATACTTTACCTTTCTTTACAGTATCCCACATTTGATTTAGTGTCGCTGCCGGAGAATCTGGGTGTTTTAAGTTGTTATAGGGTTTTCCTATAACGTCTTCAGAGGAGTACCCTGTAGTTTTTAGAAATAAATCGTTTACATAGGTTATTTTTCCTTCTGGATCTATTTCAAAGACCATGCAAATGGTTTGGAGGATTTTTTCCCTTGCTTCCAATTCTGCTTCTAAGGCATCTATAGCATGGAGACGGCGATTGATGCTTGCTTCCTTCGCCTCTAACTGCTCCACTTCCTTGCGCAACTGCGCCTCTAATTGCGATAATAATCGCTCATAAACATTTGTTGTAGTACGTCTCTCCATAGCACAACGAATTTATGTTGCAAAATTATAAAA
>WFXK01000239.1 GCA_015490695.1 Bacteroidota bacterium
TTGAACATAATATCACTGCTCATAGATTCCCAGTTGCCATCAAAGGCTAAGCCGATGAGTTCACCACGGGCGTTCATAATAGGACTACCTGAGTTGCCTCCTGTAATATCGTTGTCCGTGATAAAACAAACAGGTAGCGTGTCTCCTTCTGCGTAAATACCGAAATCTTTATTTTGTAGTAAGGTAAGTAGTCGCTCAGGTACATCAAACTCTTCATCGCCAGGTACATATTTCTCTAAAATCCCGTAATGTGTTGTACGCCAATGGTAGTAAACAGCATCCTTAGGATAGTAATCCAATACTTTTCCGTATGTCAAACGTAAAGTAAAGTTTGCATCAGGATAAAATTTTTTGTTTGGTTGGTATTCCATCAATAGCTGCATGTACTGCTTTTGTAATTGTTTGGCTGTGGAGAAATAAACAAAATAGCTGCCAATAATTTTTTGATTGTAATACTCAAGAAGCGAAGTGTAAAACGCAAATAGAGGATCTTTTTGTAATTGTTTGCTATTGAAACTTCGTAAAAAGTCTTCATAGCGCTTTTGGTCTGTTAAAACGGATTTTTGGTAAGCTTTTTCAGCAAAGTTTTGGATTTTTTCTTCTGGAGTTTTCCCTTTTGCTTTTTTTAAGATTTGTTTTAGCCACTGGGGTTTTGGGTCTACGTATTGATAAAACTTTAAGAGCATGGCTTCAAAAATTTTTTGGTCTACTATAGGAACATAATCATCAAAGAGTTCAGGAGCTTTTTCTAAGGATTTTTGCAGGATGGAGTAGGGATTAAAATCATCTTTTCCCTCTGTTTCGTTTTCTGATTCTGTTTCCTCCTCTGAAACTTCTCCCCATTCTTCTTTGTTATAAGTTGCTTCTGTTTCTTTAGAGGCTTTGTCTTTTGAAGTTGTGTTTTCTATTTGGATTTCTTTTTTCTTTTTAGGCAAATTGAGATTTCGCAGGCGATAGAGTTCAAAAAAGACTTCTGTTGCGGAGGGGGCAAAGAGGGTGGTGTTAATATAGTAAGCAAATGCTAACATATCGGCATAAGTTTTATAGAGTTGTTCAAACTTTTGGAGCAAGTCTCCATATTTTTCTTTTCGTTTTTCGTCTTGTTCAATCCATTGTTGGATTTGTTGTTCGCGTAGACGTAGGGTATCTATGAGGTGGTAGCGTTTTAATTCTTGGGTTTGTCCGAAGTAATATTTGTAGCTATTGCTTAAAGAGGCGTATTCATCGGCTAATTGGATACGTACAGCATCATCTTCGTCCATTGCTTTTTTCATGATTTGAAGTTTCAGTCGGAAGTTTTCAATCAAGATAGGGTTTAGATGTTTTAATTTGGTTTCTAATTCATAGGAGGTGAGGTAGCGTTCTGTAGAGCCTGGGAAGCCCATAATCATGGTAAAGTCACCTTTTTTAACGCCTTTGAGGCTGATAGGCAGAAAGTATTTAGGTTTATAGGGGACGTTATCGGGGCTGTAAGGTGCAGGTTCGTTGTTTTTATTAGCGTATACTCTAAACAGCGCAAAATCGCCTGTATGTCGGGGCCACATCCAATTATCGGTGTCTCCACCAAATTTCCCAATACTGCTGGGTGGTGCTCCTACTAAACGCACATCATCAAAACGCTGATAAACAAACAAGTAATATTCATTTCCACTAAACATTTCTTTTACTTCGGCTTCATAACCAGGACCTTCTTTTTCTGCTGCTTTAATCAATGCTTCTACCTTAGAAGCATCTTTAGTACCGTTTTCATCTAGTACTTTGTCTGTAACTCGTTCCATGCGAACTAAAATGCGCACATAAAGTCCTGGGGTATGTAATTCTTCATCTCGGGATTTTGCCCAGAAGCCGTGGGTTAAATAGTCATGTTCTATGCTGCTATGTTCTTGGATGCTGCTATAAGCGCAATGGTGGTTAGTGATAACAAGTCCTTCGGGAGATATGAAAGAGCCAGAGCAGAAGTTTCCCAGTTGTACGATAGCGTCTTTTAAAGAGGGTTGGGTTTCACTATAGATTTGTTCGGGGCTTAGTTGTAGTCCTTTTGCTTTAAGTTCTTCGTATTGTTCAAGGATTTGTAGTAATAACCACATGCCCTCATCGGGGCGATATGCCCATGCTAACGCAATGAATAAAAAGCTATAAACAGTACGCCACACCATAGCCGCGAGCAAACTTAGAGAATTTTCTCGGGGTGCAACAAATACCTTTATGGCAAGCGTTACTTACGAAGTTTCGGAATAAAAGGCTGCAAATAAAAGGGTTCAAATGTTATTAAGTTAACAAATTCTTTTTTTTGAAAACGTTCCCAGTCTAATTGTAACCAATCGCTAATAGGTAAATCTTCTATAGGCATTAAACTTCCTTTATTGTGCCATATTGGTGGTACTTGTCCGACTAACAGGCATTTATCTTTTATGGGGAAGGATGGTTGTTGCGAAAGCCGAATCACTTGGGGTGCTAAAACTGTTGTGCCTTGCGTGTCATAAGCTGCCATCAAATACACATCGCGGTAAGAATGTTGAAAAACAACAATGGTCGTTTGTGAGGTACAATAGCGTTTTGCAAAACGCAAAAAGATTTCAAATGTTGTGGTAGCAATCAGTGGGCGTTTTAATGCGAAAGCTAAGGCTTTTGCAGCACTGACACCTACTCTTAGTCCTGTAAATGAGCCAGGACCGGCATGAATACAAAAAGCAGCGAAATCTTTTAGTGATGCACCTACTATTTTACAGCCTTGTTGAATGGCTACATGTAAATAAGCAGCGGCGTTTAGAGTCCCTAAGCGCTGGGTTAAAACCTCTTCTTCGCCTCGGCTGATAGCAACATAGTTTACTTTCTGGGCTGTACTAATGTGTAATAACCAAGGTTTCATAGGTAAAGTTCTAAAGTGTCATAAGCTAAATGAACGTGTTGGGGCAGCTGTTTTTCTACTTCTTCGTGTTTCCCTAATTCGTGGGAGATATGGGTTAAATAAGCCGTTTCTGGAGCTATGCGCTCAATTTCTGCTAAGGCTTGTTCTAAGTTAAAGTGGGAATAATGGGCTTTATGCCGTAGTGCGTTCAAAACTAAAACTTTTACTCCCTGTAGTCGTTCATAGGCACTGGGGAACAAATAATTGAAATCGGTTAGATAAGCAAAATCATTAAAACGAAATCCGATAACGGGCATGTCCTTGTGCAGCCCTGGGATAGGGATAACTTCCACATCATACACCTTAAAAGGTTTATCTTCAATAGAATGGATTTCTACTTGGGGTACACCTGGGTAGTTTTTTTGAGAAAAGATGTAATCATAAGTTTTTTTTAGATGTTCTAAGGTGAAGGCATTAGCAAAGATAGGGATAGGTTTTCGTTGTCGGAAGTAAAAGGGGCGGATGTCGTCTAAGCCTGCGGTGTGGTCTCTATGGGGATGGGTAAAAAGCACCGCATCTAAACGCTGTACTTTCGCCCTTAACATCTGATAACGAAAGTCCGGTCCTGTGTCTATTACCACTGTAATGCCTTGAACGTCTATTAACGCCGATGTTCTTAAACGTTTATCCTTGGGGTCGGAAGATAAACATACAGGGCAGCAACAACCAATAACGGGAATCCCTTGCGAAGTCCCTGTCCCAAGAAAATGGACTTTCATACCTTGATTTTAGAACGGCTCAATTTAGTAAATAATTCTTTTTCTTTTTCATTTAATCTGGATAGGTCTATAGGCAGCTGTTCTAAAAGATGGATAAGGACGTTCACTTGGGATTCTAAGGGGAACAAGGTGTTGATAATAATCATTTTTTTTTGGCTGACAATACAATAGCCGCCTTGGAAGCGTCCTTTTGCAAAACGAACTTGATAGCCTGATTTTTCAAAAATCGTTTTCAGTTGTTTAAGCAATTTTCTCGTTATTTGCATAGCACAAAAATAGCAGAGGGGATGCGCCGCTTACAAGTCCTACTTCTGTTTTTCACACTTCAATGTACAACACCGCAGCAGCGTCTTCCTATCTTAGGACCTGTGCAATTAACCGAACAGGGCGATACTATCTATCATCAAATCCCCCCTTTTCGGTTTGTGGACCAGGATAGCCAACAAGTAACCGAAGCGTTTTTTAAAGACAAAATTGTTGTTGTAGATTTCTTTTTTACTACATGTCCCAGCATTTGTCCTGTGATGAAGCGGCAAATGCATCGGGTTTACAAGGCTTTTGAAGGGAATCCGCATGTAGGTTTTTTATCTCATACTATAGACCCTGAACATGATTCCGTTGCGGTGTTAAAGGCTTATGCCCAACGTTTAGGAGTTAGTAATCAATGGCGTTTTGTTACAGGGAACAAAGACAGCATTTATACGATTGCAGAACAAGGATACATGGTAGCGGTTGCTGAAGATGCTGCAGCCCCAGGGGGATATGTCCACAGTGGAAACTTCTTGCTCATAGACCCCCAACGACACATCCGAGGCGTCTACCTCGGTACAGATGAAGAAAGCGTCAATAAACTGATTAAAGATATGAAAATTTTATTAAAAGAATATGGCTGGGAATAACTTTCAAATCAAAGAAGTTCGTAATAAAAGGGATTTTAAAAAGTTTTTAGACGTTGCAAGAGCGATTTATCAGGATGACCCCGTATGGGTATGCCCTTTAGATGAAGAAATCAAAGCGATTTTCAATCCTAAAACGAATCCTTATTTAAAAAATGGTGAAGCAAGGCTTTGGTATGCTTATCATCCTAAGGAGGGCTTAGTAGGTAGGATTGCAGCGTTTTATAACCGAGAGAAAGCCCAACGTTATGAAGTGCCTACGGGTGGTATTGGTTTTTTTGAATGCGTAGAAAA
>WFXK01000240.1 GCA_015490695.1 Bacteroidota bacterium
CTGAAATGAATGTTGAATGGTCGTATTGCTTAAAATCACTCCTGAAATACCCCATTGAATCCCTGTCTCTATTAACAACAATAAAGTTTCTTCTCCCAAATCGGGAGAAAACTTTACTAATAAAGGTTTATTCCTGCGTTTATGATTGTAGTTTTGTAAAGTCTCTAAAATCTTTTGTAAGGCCTCTTTTTCTTGTAATTGCCGAAGTCCTGGCGTGTTAGGAGAACTAATGTTTATGGTAAAAAAGTCGGCAAAGTCGTACAGCGTTTCCATGCATTTTAGATAATCTTTGTGGCTTTCTTCGTTGGGAGTGGTTTTGTTTTTTCCTATGTTAATGCCTAAGGGGATGTTCCATTGTTGTTTTTCTAAGCGTTTAGCAACAGCAATAGCCCCATCGTTGTTAAACCCCATGCGATTGATTAAGGCTTGATGTTTGGGCAATCTAAACAAACGCGGTTTAGGATTCCCCTCTTGAGGTAAAGGGGTAACAGCACCAATCTCCATAAAACCAAATCCTAAATGCTCCCAAAAACTTACTAAGACGCCATTTTTATCTAAGCCCGCCGCTAAACCCACAGGATTACGAAAGGTAATACCAAAATAACTTTTTGGCTGATGAAAATAAGGTGCTTTGAGAAAAAGAAGAGGAGTAAGATGCCAGCGATGTAGCTTTTCTAAGAGTTTTAAAGTTAAATCATGGGCTTTTTCTGCGTCTATGGAAAATAAAAGGGGTTTTATTAAGAAGTAGAAGAAATGTCCCATTGTAGTTCGTGAAAAGTTTTTTTTCCTTCAATGAAGTATTTCCATAGGATGCTATGGGGATAAACGCCATTTAGTTGTCGCCATGACAAAAAAGGAAGATTGCTGTTTTTTCTTTGTTGGATTAAATAAGGGAGGTTTTTATAGAAGTGGATATGGGCTTTTAGGATTTGCCATAGGAAAATCCAATGGCGTTCTTTGATGGTCCAAAAGAGGGCGGAGATACCATCTAAAAGGAGTCTTATAAGCAAGATAGGAAGATGTGAAGTGGGCAAGTTTTTTGTAAGCATAAAGAGGTTATTGCGGTAGTTTAGATAAAGTTTTTTAGGGGAGTGGTGGGGGAGGGTTCCACCGCCAACATGAAACACCGTGCTTTCTACCACACAAGCGATTTTATAGCCAGCCCGCTGACAACGCCAACAAAAGTCAATCTCTTCCATGTGCGCGAAAAAAACTGGGTCAAAGAGCCCGATTTGGTCTATGACTTTTTTTCTAATGAGCATACAAGCGCCAGAAGCCCAAAAAAGTTTTTTTGAAGTAGGGTATAGGTTTTTATGTTGTTCGAAGGTAAAGAAGATTCTTCCTCGGTTGAAGGTATAGCCAAAGGGGTCAATGACGCCGCCTGCTGCCCCTAAGTCGTATTGCGCTTTGTTCGGATAGTTCAAAAGCAGGGGTTGAACCACTGCTACATCAGGATGCGCTTCCATATAGGCTACTAAAGGCGTTAACCACTGCGGTGATACCTCCACATCTGTGTTTATTAACCCTATGTAAGGCGTATCAATGCCCTCAATTCCTTTATTGTTGCCTTCAGCAAACCCGTAATTGTCGTCCAATTCTATACAAGTGATTTCAGGAAAGTGCTCTTTTACCCATTGTACACTGCCATCACTGGAGTTATTATCTACTAAGCGGATGTACAGGGGATGATATTGGGTCTTAAGTAAAGTAGGTAAAAACTTTTGCAGCCAGTGTTTCCCGTTCCAGTTTAATAATACAAGCGTAACAGCAGGTTGCATTTGACGGCGTAAAAGTAGAGAAATTGCGGGATTAGCAATCTTCCCGTATATTTGCCTTTTGGTATGTCCCAACAAAATAATCATCGTTGGTTAAAAGATAAGTCACCTGAGCCTAAGGGCGATCATCGTTTTTATTGGATTTATTTAGTGGTGTTCTTTTTTATCATGCTTTCGTTTTTCTTTTTACCTGACCAAAGGCGTCAGCAACGGATTACGTTTAATAAGTTTGCTAAGGAGTTAGTGCCGAGGGGATGGGTAAAGAAGGTGGTGGTGGTAGCTAATGAGCGTTTAGCAGAGGTGTATTTGACCCCTGAGGCACTGCAACACGAAGAATTTCGTCATCTACAGCCTCCACAAGGAAGAATGTTAGGGCATTATCCGCATGTGTCTTTTCGTTTTGTTTCAGGAGAAAACTTAGAAAAGTTTTTACAAAAGCACGATATTCCTTACGAGGTAGAAGAGCGAACCGATATTTTGGGAACGCTTCTTCAGTTTGCTTTTCCTATTTTATTGATTTTGCTGTTATGGATGTTTTTTGCTCGGCGCATTGGTAGTGGCGTAGGGGGAACGAACTTTTTTAACATAGGCAAGAGCAAAGCCAAGTTGTTTGAAGGGGATAAAAAAGTAAACGTTACGTTTGATGATGTTGCGGGTTTAGAGGAGGCAAAGCAAGAGGTTCAAGAGATTGTAGATTTTCTTAAAGAGCCAGAAAAGTACACGCGTTTAGGAGGACGTATACCGCGAGGAGTGTTGTTGGCAGGTCCGCCAGGGACAGGGAAAACGCTTTTAGCAAA
>WFXK01000241.1 GCA_015490695.1 Bacteroidota bacterium
CAGCGTCAGATGTGTATAAGAGACAGAAATTAAAGTCCTTCAAAACCTACAGCTCTCCCGAGCACATGGCAGATAACCAACGACGCTATCAAACCGTTTTTGAAAAAAGAGAAGTGGATTTTATATGGGCTGAATTAGCGCTCTATAATAAACTATTTGATGAAGAAGATTGGAAACTAAATTGTAAGTTCTTATTAAAAGATTTGTTTGAAAACAAAACAATAGCAGAAATCCCAGCCGACAGAGAAGTCCCCATGGAACACAATATTTTATACGTCCGAGAAGGATGGGGCAGCCCTAATAAAGGCGCATTTTGGAAACCAGGAAGCTACCAATGGCTTACTTACGTAGATAATAAACTATTAGCACAAAAAAACTTTTACGTCATAGACGGCGGTTTCAAAACCCCTAACCACAATCCTTACTTTGAAGTAGTGTCTTTACGACTATACGAAGGTCCTAATAGACTCATTCCTAAGAACCAACGACGCTATTTGCAAGTATTCCAAAGAGATAAAACCCGATACATTTGGGCAGAACTCATTTTGCGCAATAAGTTTTATCGTAAAACACAAGAAATTTTTAAGGTCACAGGTAATCCCTCAGATGCTGTCATTCCTATTGAAATTCAATTCTTATTCTATTCTGCCAGCGGTATCTTAAAAGGGAAAATAGAAGAATTGCTATGGTTATCCGACAAAGATGAATATTTGATTTGTCAAAGAGGCTGGGGAAATCAAGAGCCTGGTTCATGGTTTTACGATGAATATCGTTTAGAAGTAGTGTTTATGAACCGAGTCATTGCTATTTTGCCCTTTGAAGTAGCAGACAAAGAACAACCTGCAGACCCACAAAAAAATTATTATTTCATCCCGGGTAAAGGAGGTATTTTACCTGTCTATTCTAAGGTACCTTCCGAAGTTGTTGAAGTCAACGAAGATGCGCTGAAAAAAGCCCTTGAAGAGCTAGATAATTTAGTAGGTTTAGAGTCTATCAAAGCCTTTGTCAAAGACCACATCAATTACATAAAGTTTTTAAAAGTACGCAAAGAGCGAGGTTTAGAAGAAGAAGGGGCTATTCAACTGCATTTAGCCTTCTTAGGAAATCCAGGAACAGGCAAAACGACTGTAGCACGGATTTTAGCAAAAATCTACAAAGCACTCGGACTATTATCTAAGGGAGACCTTGTAGAAGTTTCCCGTGCTGACTTAGTTGCAGAATATATTGGACAAACTGCCCCTAAGACACAAGAAGTTTTAAAAAGAGCCAAAGGGTGTGTGCTCTTTATAGACGAAGCCTACTCCTTAGTTAGAGACCCTTCCGATAGCAAAGACTTCGGTAGAGAAGCCATCGAAGTGCTTATTAAAGCCATGAGCGATAGTGAAGGGGATCTGTCTGTCATCGTTGCTGGCTACCCAGAACCTATGGAAACTTTTTTAAATCATAATCCCGGTTTCCGTTCCCGTTTTACTCATATCTTTCATTTCCCTGATTACACACCTGAAGAGCTTTTAGCCATCGCTCGGAAAGTTGCAGAAAAAAGAAATCTAAAATTAACGCCAGAAGCATGGAAAAAAGTAGAAAAAATCATTATAGATGCTTATCGTAACAGAGATGAACGTTTCGGTAATGCCCGCTTTGTTACTTCTTTAATTGACTCAGCTAAAGTACAATTAGCTTCTCGCCTTGCTCAAAAACCCAACTTTGAGTCCCTAACCGATGAAGAACTAACTACCGTAACAGCAGAAGACATAGACGCTATTTTCAAAAAACAAGCAGGAAAAAAAGTAGATATTCCCATAGATGAGCCACTATTGCAAGAAAGCCTTAAAACCCTTCGTTCTTTGATTGGATTACATGAAGTAAAAAAACAAATAGAGGAATTAGTCGCATTAGTACGATTTTATAGAGAAATCGGGAAAGATGTTCAGCGCGAGTTCCCTTTGCATACGGTATTTATGGGAAATCCGGGGACTGGGAAAACCACTGTAGCGCGGTTATTAGCACAGATTTTCCGTGCTTTAGGGTTATTGGAAAAGGGACATTTAGTAGAAGCCGACCGCTCTAAGTTAGTTGCGGAGTACTTAGGACAAACCGCAGTTAAAACAAACAAAGTCATAGATAGCGCTTTAGGCGGAGTATTGTTTATTGATGAGGCATATACGCTTTACGGTGGTGAACAAGATAGCTATGGCAAAGAAGCCATTGCAACGTTATTAAAACGAATGGAGGACCAACGAGGAGAATTCATTGTCATTGTTGCAGGATACCCAGAAAACATGCGCACGTTTTTAGAAGCCAATCCAGGACTTCGTTCCCGTTTTGACCAATATTTCCATTTTCCTGATTACACACCTGAAGAGCTATTAGAGATTGCGATTTATATGTTTAAACAAGAGGGTTTGGAGTTAGATCCTTCTGCTTTAGCGCATTTGAAGAATTACTTTTTATCGTTATATAGTGGTCGGGATAAGTATTTTGGG
>WFXK01000242.1 GCA_015490695.1 Bacteroidota bacterium
ACATAGTATACATGAGATCTGGATTCTTATTGTCTTTTTCATCGTGGTCGGTATTCTGCTAATTGTAGATTTAGCCATTCTTAACAAAGAGCCTCAAAAAGTTAGTCTGCGTTCTGCTTTGTGGCAAACGCTGCTGTGGGTCAGTATCGGTTTGGGATTCGGCTTATTTGTCCATTACTTCTTTCGAAACTGGGATAGAACCCTTGAATACTACTCTGCCTACCTCACAGAATATGCCCTTTCCGTAGATAATATATTCGTCATTGTCCTCATTCTACATTATTTCAAAATAGAAGAAGAGTACTATCACACCATCCTTTTTTGGGGTATTTTAGGAGCTATCGTATTCCGCGGTCTATTTATCTTCATCGGCGCCTTGCTCGTCCACCACTTTGAATGGATTCTCTACCTCTTCGGTGCTTTTTTAATCTATTCAGGAATAAAATTACTTCTTGGAGACGAGGAAGACGAAATAGACCCCCAAAACAATATTGTCTTTCGCTTCGCAAGACGATTTTTACCCATAACAAAACGCACTTACGGAAACCGCTTCTTTATTAAACGAATGGGAAAATGGGCTTTTACCCCTCTGTTCTTAGTTTTACTCCTTATAGAAAGTACTGACGTCCTTTTTGCCGTAGATTCCATCCCCGCCGCCTTTGCAATCTCCCAAGATGAATTCGTCATCTATACCTCTAACATCGCCGCCGTATTAGGACTTAGAGCCATGTTCTTTCTATTAGCAGGTATCCTGGGAAAATTCTACCTACTATCCCGAGGACTCTCCATCATCTTAGTATTCATCGGACTGAAAATGATGCTTAAACTTTTTAATGAACTTTTTGCAACCCATTACACAATTCCTACTTACCTTTCGCTTACAGTCATTGTAGTTTCTTTAGTTTTATCCATTTTGTTTTCTTTATGGTTACCACAAGACAAAACCCATAGTGCTTTTCAAAGGCGTAATATGTGGGCTTGGGCAATCGGAATCTTTTGTGCCACTTTAATCGGACAATGGATTTTTGAATGGTGGATTGTGCCTGTAGTCATCGTACTCTCTATCTTCTTAGTAAAAACCCTTCAATGGTGGCGCGTTGTACTCATGGGATTTTTAGTCTTAAGTCTACAATGGTTCTTCATCGCTTACTATTCTGACCTTCAAAGTGATTTTATAGCCTCTCAACGAATGAGTTTATTGTTATTTAACAATGCCCAACGGGGAATGTTGCTGTACTTGTTAACCAGTTTAGCAGGGGGTATCTTAGGGGCAATATCCGCAGCCTTTGGACACACCCTTTTTAATAAAATTCTTCATTTGCACAACTGAAGCGGATATGCTACTTTTGCCCTTCGGTTATGGGCAAGGGAGATAGACGCACGAAACGGGGAAAGCGTTGGCGTGGAACCTTTGGTAAGTATCGTATGCGTCCCCAAGAACTAAGAAGAAAAAAACGTAAAGCAGCAGAACAACAAAAAGAAAATGCATGAAATGGAAGAATCCGCTTCCTACGCACGTTGCTATCATCATGGACGGCAATGGTAGATGGGCAAAACGTCAAAATAAACCCCGTATAGAGGGGCATCAACAAGCTATACAAACCGTAGATACCGTCGTTACTACAGCAGCAGAACTGGGAATTCCTTATCTGACGCTTTATACTTTTTCTACAGAAAATTGGAATCGCCCCCAAAACGAAGTCCAAGCACTAATGCAATTACTAAACCAAACCCTTGTAGAACAGCGCCCTAAACTTTTAAAAAACAGTATCCGCCTGCAAGCCATTGGAGAATTAGAACGTCTACCTAAAAAAACTTATCAACTTCTTCAAGAGACGATTGAACTTACGCAAGGGGGGCAACGTATGACCCTTATCCTCGCCCTTAGCTACGGCGCACGGAACGATATTTGCTTAGCTGTGCGTAAAATAGCAGAAAAAATCCAACGAGGAATGCTGGCACCTAAAGACATTACTAAAGAGGTCATTAAACAACACTTAAGCACAAGCCAAATCCCTGACCCTGACCTCCTCATCAGAACAGGAGGCGAATACCGCATTAGTAACTTCCTCCTTTGGGAAATCGCCTATACAGAACTTTATATTTCTTCAAAATGCTGGCCCGAGTTCACTAAAGAAGACTTTCTTGCTGCTATTGAAGACTATCGCCAACGTGAACGACGATTTGGAAAAGTAAGTGAGCAACTCTATGCTTCGTAAATGGCTGCTTTTCAGCTTCGCTTTCGCTTTTGCTCAAAACCTTGAAGAAGGCACCTATTATATTGCAGGCATCCGCATAGAGGCTTCTGAGGCGGTCAATGCCCGCGCCATCACCAACCTCATGGGACTCTACGTCGGACAACGTGTAGACATCCCCTCTGACCTCTTCGCTAATGCTATCAGAAACCTATGGAAACAAAAAATCTTCCAAGACATCCGCATAGAAGCAGAAAAAGTCGTAGATAACCGCCTCTATATCGTTATTAAACTCAAAGAAAGTCCCCGAATCGCCCGCTATGCCTTCAAAGGCATAACCAAAAACCAAGCAGAGGACCTAAGAGAACATATTCAATTCATTCGTGGAACCCTATTAACCGAATCCAAAAAACGAAACGCTATACGAATCATTAAAAACTACTTTCAAGAAAAAGGCTATTACAACACTCAAGTTGCTATCACCACCCGTCCCGACACTACCATGCGAAATGGCGTCCTAGTCCTCATAGACATCAAAAAAGGACAACGAATGAAAATTAAACATATTTATTTCTACGGCAACGAAAAAATCCCCGATAAAAAACTAAAACATAAATTAAAAGATACCAAAGAAGCAAAATTTTACCGCTTCTGGAAACGTTCTAAGTTTGTTAAAAAAGCTTTTAAAGAAGATAAAAGCCGCTTAATTCAATTTTATCGTTCCAAAGGTTTTAGAGATGCCCAATGGTTAAAAGATTCTGTTGTTGTTCTCAATAAAAAACGTTTAGCACTGCACATTTGGCTTTATGAAGGACCTGTGTACTACTTTAGGGAAATTCGCTGGTTAGGGAATCACCGCTACGATGATGAAACCTTATCTAAGGTTTTAGGCATTAAACGAGGCGATGTTTATAACACTGCTTTATTAGAAAGACGTTTATTTATGGACCCCAATGGCTTAGATGTCAGCTCCCTTTACATGGATGATGGCTATTTATTCTTTAGAGCCGAACCTGTAGAGGTAGCTATTGAAAACGATTCTGTAGATTTAGAAATTCGCATTTTTGAGGGACCACAAGCAACAATTCGGAAGGTTAATGTAGAAGGGAACACCAAGACCTCGGACTGGGTGATTATACGGGAGTTGCGTACGTTACCAGGCGATAAATTCAGCAGAGCAAACATCATTCGTAGTCAAAGGGAGGTGTTAGCCTTAGGGTATTTTGACCCGCAAAGTATGAATGTGATGCCGCAGCCTAATCCGCAAGAAGGCACGGTAGACATCACTTACAAGGTTGCAGAGCGTCCTTCAGATCAAGTGTTTTTACAAGGAGGTTGGGGTGGACGGGTAGTAGATGCTCAAGGAAGAACCATCAGCAGCGGCTTGGTGCTCTCCTTAGGACTGACCCTAACAAACTTCTCTACACGGAAGCTGTTTAAACCCCGCCTATGGAACGGACCACTGCCCTCAGGCGACGGACAACGCGTCTCTATCGTCGTCCAAGCCAACGGAACAGGCTTCCAAAACTACGCCTTCAGTTTTACAGAACCCTGGCTTGGCGGTAAAAAACCCAATACCCTCGGCATCAACGCTAACTACTCCGTACAACGCTCCTTCTTCACAGACTACTATATCTCCATCTTCGGCGTCAGCGTAGACTTCGGTAAACGACTGCGCTTCCCTGATGACTTCTTCCGCTCCTATACCTCCCTAAATTATAACTACTACGTCGTCAGAGACCCCTCCCGTTCGGTCTTCAGAGAC
>WFXK01000243.1 GCA_015490695.1 Bacteroidota bacterium
AGCTCAGATTTTTCAACAAAAGGGGTTTCAAGCCCGATGGTATCATTTAATTGGAAAACCTTTATGGGAGTTCTTTCGCTCTTATTTTTTAAAACAAGGATTTAGAGATGGCAAAGCGGGATTGGTGTTATCTATGATGTTAGCTTTTTATAAGTTCATAAAATATGCTAAAGTTTATCGTCTTTAAATGGTTTTTCTTTCTAACTTTGCCCCTGCGATGGCAGAACACAGAAAGCTCATTATTATTGGGTCAGGTCCTGCGGGGTACACAGCAGCGATTTATGCTGCAAGGGCAGATTTAAATCCTTTGTTGTTAGCAGGTTCGCAGCCCGGAGGGCAATTAATGCTGACTTCTGAGGTGGAAAACTACCCTGGTTATCCCGAGGGCGTCCAAGGACCGAAGATGATGGAGGACTTCCGTAAACAAGCCGAACGCTTCAACACCACAATTGTTTACGAACAAGCCATAGAAGTAGATTTATTAGCTACGCCTAAGCGTATTAAAACCGATTCTAATACTTATACGGCAGATGCTGTCATTATTGCAACAGGCGCTTCGGCAAAATGGTTAGGATTAGAATCCGAACAGCGCTTAAAAGGGGCAGGCGTAAGTGCTTGTGCTGTATGCGATGGCTTTTTCTTCAAAGGACAAGATGTAGTAGTAGTTGGTGGTGGCGATACCGCATCTGAAGAAGCCCTCTATCTATCTAAACTCTGCAATAAAGTCTATATGCTCATCCGTAGAGACGTCATGCGTGCCTCTAAAATCATGCAACACCGCGTAAAGAACACTCCTAATATTCAAATCCTGTGGAATACCGAAGTAAAAGAAATCTTAGGAGAAAAGAGTGTAGAAGGCGTCTTAGCCTTTAATAACAAAACAGGCGAAGAATTCACCTTAAAGGTAACAGGCGTTTTTATCGCTATCGGACACAAACCCAATACCGATATTTTTAAAGGACAATTAGAGATGGACGAACAAGGTTATATCATTACTAAAGGGAAAAGCACGCATACGAACATCCCTGGGGTGTTTGCTGCTGGGGATGTACAAGATAAGGTGTATCGTCAGGCAGTTACTGCCGCAGGCTTTGGATGCATGGCTGCTTTAGACGCAGAACGATGGCTCTCACAACAAGGACTACATTAATCTTTCTTTTTTGCTTTTACGCTTGTAGCAACCGCTGCGACACTTCTCTCTTTTCTAATTGTTCTCCAGACCCACCCCCAGTAGGCTATTTGACCGTAAACGTCTCAACCGACAAAGGTTTAGTCCGACTTGATTTCTATAAAGGAAAAGTTAAAGATTTTAATACAACGGCTCCGTTTTTCACAGACACTATTACTGTTAGTCAGCGCACTTATCCCTTACCTCCCGAAGGGTTCTACACAGTAACAGCAACCTACATAGTAAAAGGTAAAACTTATATGGCGATTGATGGCGACCGAGTAGAGTATAAAGATAAAAATGAAGACTGCGCCGATGCTCCCCCTTGTTATAAATTAAAAAACGGCAGTGTAGACCTACGCCTCTATGCTACGGTGGACTAACTTCCTAATTGCTTTTTTCATCGGTTGCTCCTCCTTGTGTAAAAACCACTCTTTTCAAAATAATCAATGGAACTACGCAGATTCCTTGCAATTCTCCTTCCAAATTCCTCAAAAACAACGGTATAAAATCGTACTTAAAGCGCAATTAGACGAAAACTATCCTTACCGTAACCTCTATGTGCTTCTACGAACCATTTCCCAAGAGCAAAAACTACAAAGTTCTTTATTAAATTTTGTTTTTGTGGATTCTTTGGGCTATTGGCAAATCCCTCAACGCTTTTGGGGCAGTAGTACTTACGTTTTTGAACAACCTATCGGCTTTGTTCAATTTTCTACACCGCAAAAAGTGCAATTTCGCCTTATACAATTCATGCGTGACGATTCCTTAAAAGGCATAAAACAAATCCAACTTTGTTTAGTCCCTGTAGAATAAAGATTTTATTTTTAAGTTTTTGTCTTTTGTCTCAGTGTAACACCGCAGATTTTAAAAGAGAAAAGACAGAAAAGTGTCTTTTTGGTGATGAGGTTTTATTGACTTCTTCTTTATTGGATTCACTAAAAGGCAAGCGTATAGGGATTGTTAC
>WFXK01000244.1 GCA_015490695.1 Bacteroidota bacterium
CCCCAACCCCCTGATCCGAAGTCAGGTGCTCTATCCAATTGAGCTACGGGCGGTCACACTGCAAAATTAAAAAAAGCATCCATACAACGCAAAAGCTTTTTGTAATGCCACCAAGGAATCGCAGGGAAATTCGCAATACGAAACGTGTCTCGGCTAAAAGCCCCATGTCCTAAACCCAAAAACAACTGATGTCGCTTACAAAAACCTCGTAAAGCCCTTAAACGCTCAGCCTCCATCTGCCACACCTGCACCGTAATAGCATGCAACTTATAAGGTACTAACGGCTCACAATAACGCGATAAATACCCCCATAACCATCGCTTACGATATAACAAACGCCGATGAAATACTTTAATCCCAGGTATGCGCATAAGCACCGAGTACAATAAAAAATAATGCATTAAAGGAGGGGTGTGTGTCGGCTCCCAACGAAGAAAATTTTTATGTAAACGACTTAAACTATTGTAATGCTGCTCAGGAAGCTTTTCTATAAACTTTATTAACCGAGGATGCACTACCATGACCGCCATCCCCGGAGGTAACCCTAAGCACTTTTGTACCGAAGCAAACCAAATATCCGCTAAATGCCACGGCAATTGAATACCTCCTAAGGCAGAAGTCGCATCTATGGCAATCCAACGCTTAGGGAAACGCCTGCGTAATTCCACTAAATAAGACACAGGAATAGAAAAACCCGTAGAAGTCTCTACATACACTAAACAAAAAAGTCCTTGTTCCCACTTTGGGTCAATCGCAGGTAATTGTTTTAAAGAAAAAGGTAAAAGGGTTGCCTCATGCCACTGCCGAGCATACGTATACCAACGTTTAGAAAAACTACCAACGTTCCAATGAAGGCTCCCTTCTGCCCCTAAGTCTCTTGCAACAATGTGCCATCCTTCGGTAGCAGAACTAATAAAATAAAGCGCAAACCCCTTCGGCAATCCTAATTTGCGCTGAAAAAGCCGATAAAGCTTTTTATAAAGTTCATGAAAAGCTGCACCACGATGAGGAATGTAATACAACCCTTTATCCCAACCTTTTAACCATGCTTCTTTTAAGAAAGCATGAAGATAAGAAGGTCCTGGATGAAAACTTATCCAAGCCATAACGTTAACTGCTTAGGCTGACAAACCACTTTTAGAGGAGCTTTCATCCAATAGGGTTCTCCATCTAAATGCACAGCAACCCTATCATGCGGGAATTGCAAAACAAAACGCTTAGCACGCCAATGCTGCACATAAGCACTTTTATAGGTTTGTTTTGTAAAGCAATACCAAAGCGTAGGCAGTGTCTTCCACCAAGGCGGCTTTTGTAAAGCAACCCCTTCCAACAAACCATCTTCAGCACAAGCATCAGGCGCCAAATAAAAACCATTACCCAATAAGCACACATTCATAACGACAAATAAAAAAGGTTGAAGTTCCAAATGGCATTTCTGCATCTGCAATGTAAAAGTAGGAGGTTCAAAACGAAAATAGTGTTTCAAGATTTGTTTTAAGTAGCCATAAAGTCCACGGGTGTTTTGATAAGCGAACTGATGGGCAATCCAAGCATCAAAACCACAACCCATAAAACCGAAAAAAGGCACATCATTTACAAAAGCAACATCTATAAGCCGTTTACGCAACGTTGTTAATCGTTGCAAGGCTTTAATAGGATGACTTGGAATAGCAAAATGTTGCGCAATTCCATTGCCACTTCCACAAGGCAAGATGCTTAACCCTTTAGAAGTTCCTAAAAGCACTTTTGCAACTTGATGAAAAGTGCCGTCACCACCAACAACCACAATCCATTGAGCAGAATGCTCTTTAGCTCGAACTGCTAACGTTTTTAAATGCTCAGCGCTTTCAGATACCCAAAAAAAAACCTTCCATCCTTGGTGAAAACAAAAATCCTTGATGTGATTCAACCATTTCAATCCTTTTCCCCGCCCCGAACGAGGATTAATAAGAAAAATGACTTCCATAAAGTAAACTACTATCACCATAACTTAAAAACCGAAAGGAATGCTTCAAAGCATAATCATAAACCTTTCGCCAATCCTCTCCAATAAAAGCATGTACCAAAACCAACAAAGAGCTATAAGGCTGATGGAAATTCGTGATAAGCATATCGCTATACTGAAAAGGGAACCCTGGCAGTATATACAATGCGGTCTTAGCATGGAATTCAGAAACACGCGCTTTTTCTAAATAATTCATAACAACTTCCAAAGCTTGTTTTGGGGTTAAGCAAGGAGAGGTCTTTTGAGGGTAGCTCTGCGATAAAGCAGTTATTAACCTCTTCTTTTCCCACGATTGTAATCCTATCCAATAAAGACTTTCCAATGCTCTTAAAGAAGTGGTTCCAACAACTGCTATAGGACCTGCTTCTAAGCGTTCATAAAGATGATACAGGAAATCTTTAGAAACCGAAAAATACTCTTCATGCATGGTGTGTTCTCGGATGTCTTTGGATTTTATAGGTTTAAAAGTTCCTATGCCGACGTGGAGGGTTAGGAAGGTGATGGAAAATTTTTGTTTTAGTTTTCCCAGTAGTTCTGGGGTGAAGTGGAGTCCTGCAGTGGGGGCGGCAACCGAACCGGCAATCTTTGCATAAGTTGTTTGATAACGCTCCTTATCAATAGCTTCAGCAGAACGCTTCAAATAAGGTGGAATAGGCATCTGTGCAAAAGTTTGTAAAACTTCTAAAAAAGTCTTCTGTGGCGGCTCCCAAAAAAACTCCACTTGTTGTGAAGCAACACGCCGAACAAAAAGCTGACAACACTCATTCTCTATCTTCAAAACAGGAACTTTCCAACGCCGTTGATTCCCAATAAGCACCTTCCAAACCGAAGGAGAACGCGATTGTAATCCTGTTTCAATACTTTGCCCAAAAGGTTCAACGCAAAAAATCTCTATTCGGGCACCTGTAGGCGTGAAAAAAAACAAACGTGCAGGAATCACCTTCGTTTGATTTAATACCATCATCGTTTTTTCTGGCAAATACTCAGCAAGATTATAAAATCGGTCTTCCTCAATGTCGCCTTTACGATAAATTAACAATTTGGCATGGTCTCTTTGAGGTAAGGGATATTTCGCTATGCGCTCCTTGGGAAGGGGATAATAATAGTTTTCCAAGTCGTAAACATTCATGCCAAGATTTCCAATAGACGAAGTAAGTTAGGATTGATGTCGTTGTGGTGCTTTATGGCTTGCTCAAAAGGCGTGTAGTGAATTTCTTTATGTACTTTACCGATGGCAACGTTTTTAATCCCTTTTCGTAGGGCTTCTACAGCGGCGAAACCTAATTCAGAGGCTAATACTCTATCGGCACAGGTTGGAGCCCCTCCTCGCTGTAAATGCCCTAAAACCACTACGCGTATGTCCCACCGCGGATATTTGTACTGCAACTTCTGCTTTAACGCCAAAGAACTTCCAATTTCATCGCCTTCTGCAACGACAACGATAAAAGCATGTTCAGGATTTTTTGCTCGCTGCTCCAAACGCCTTAGTAATCGGGGGAGGTCTGCTTTAGATTCTGGGATTAAAACAGCTTCAGCACCAGAAGCAATACCACTACGTAAAGCGATAAACCCTGCATCTCTCCCCATTACTTCAACAATAAACAATCTATTGAGTGCATCTGCTGTGTCCCGAATACGGTCAATGGCTTCCATAGCGGTGTTAATAGCCGTATCGTATCCAATAGTGAAGTCTGTGCCATAAAGGTCATTGTCTATGGTGCCAGGAAGTCCTATCCAAGCAATCTCAGGGAACTCTTCACAAAAAACCTTTGCACCTGTGTAGGTGCCATCGCCACCAACAGCAATAACCGCATCTATGTTGTGCTTAAGAAGGTGTTCATATGCTTGTTTTCTACCCTCCTCGGTCTTAAAGCGCTCACTACGAGCACTTTTTAATATCGTTCCCCCTCGGTGAATGATGTTGTGAACTCTTTCCAAGTTTAGTGGTTCAAAGGTGCCTTGGATAAGCCCTTCGTAACCCCGTAATACCCCAAAAACTTCTATTTGATAAAAATAAGCGGTTTTGACTACAGCGCGGATAGCAGCATTCATTCCCGGACTATCCCCTCCTGAGGTTAATACAGCAACACGCTTCATGTTAAAGAGCAAAAGTAGGAAAGTCCTATCAATAGGTTCTTACCAAAGAAGGCTCCCAACGCCAATAAGTCCGATTCCCTGCAACATCTTCCAACAGAATCTCTAAAACATAAATAGGTTGAGCAGGTAAATAACGTAAAGGAATCCGCAATAAATTCTGATATTCGTAGTATTCTGCAATAACCCATCGTCCATTAACAAACACTTTTATACTATTGACGACAATAGGCGATAAATCGCGCACCTCAAAAAGCAAATAATCACAACAAGCTTTTAAACTTGTTAGAGCCTCTAAGTTCAACGGTTTGATAACAGGAGGCACCTCATCTTTAAATAGTCGGAAGCTACCAAAGCGTTTAGAACGCACACAAATCCATCCATTCCGTATAGCATCTCTGCCTATGCCTTCATAACCTTTTGTCTTTTTACGAATAACTACATAATGCTCAAGGGCCTCATCAGAAACCTTATAACATAGGGTAACAGGCTTAAACAAAGGGATAGATGGCGCTATGGCTTCCCAAATCCCATGTTTTCGGTAAGTAATCCAACAAGTATCAAAAACCGCATGCTTAGGAAGATAGATTTTTAAGGTTTCATGAATAAAAATCCATTGTTCTTTGTCAGGGTAAGCGATGCCAACAATAGGAAGTAGTAACGTATCGCTATTGAAATTACTCCATAGCTGTATAGGGTAATGTCCTGCTTCTAAAGGGATTAAGACGTAACAGGCGTTTTTTGCGACAAACTGAAAGGGATAAAACTGGGTTGTGCCATCATTGTATTGAACAAAGATGCCATCAGCAGGATGGGGAATGCCTTCTCCCTGAATACAAAGCACCTTCGGAAAGAGTTTATAAGAAAACTTCTTTAAATGTTGTTTTGAAAAGTAGAGTGTATCTTTCTCTCCTTGTTGGATTTTACAGATAAAGACCGCTTGATTGCCGTGGAGGTCCCGAACCACTAAACGAAGCCGATGAATTTTGGTGTCCTTCAACCATAAAATGCCTCGGTTTTTGTGGTAACGATACATTCTTAACTGATTATTAGGTGCTTTATAGGCTCTGATGAGTCGTCCACCGTGATACCAATAAAAGTCATAAGCAATGTGATTTAACAAATAGCGTTTTTCCCAGAAAGCAAAGGTATCGGCTTGGAAATGGAAAATAAGGGTATCGTCTAAATAAAGTTTATAAGTATAGATGCCGTTATAATTAGAAGCGCCATTGATACGGTCGTAAGCAGTAAAAGCAAATCCTACAGGACCTCTTAATCGGACGATTTGATTTAAGTAATAAATCCGTCCTGAACGCTTAGGAATAAAGATTTTCCGCTCAAAAGTTTTTTCTATACGACTCTGAGGGCTTAGCGGTTCAAAAGCAACGCGCGTGATGAAGGGGGGAATGTGGTCCTTTATAATTTTTTTAAAAAAAGGTAGCGGATTAACAGGCTGGTCCTCCTCATCTCGGATTTCAAAATGTAAATGGGGACCGGAAGAGGCACCTGTGTTGCCTGAAAAGCCAATTATTTCACCTCGCTCTACAGTGAGCTCATTGGGTTTTAAAAAAAGGTAATGGAAATATTTTTTTTCTTTGACTTGGATGTTATACAAATAGCGTTCAATTTTGGGGGCGAAGCGGTCTAAGTGAGCATAAACGCTTTTACTGCCATCAGGATGACGAATGTATACGGCTTTGCCATAGCCATAATAGGAAGAAAAGATACGTTCTATCCATCCTTTTTCTACGGCAACGACTTTAAAGCCTGTTTTCCCGTAAGTGCTTATATCCAGTCCTGAGTGAAAATGGGCTTTTCTAAGTTCAGCAAAGTTTCCCGAAAGGCGATGCGTGCCTTCAATAGGAAAAAGATAAGATTGAGCCACAACTATCTTTATTATCAAACCACTGAATAACCAGCGCATCACTACTTCAACTATTCAAAGATTATTCCACAAGGTTGTTTTTGGTTTTTATATAACAAAAGGTGTTGCGTTCCCAGAAAACACCTCCATAATAACCTTGGATTGTTGGGTCCTTTTCTGCCATATCTAAGCGTTTAAGCGCATAAAGACAATACTCTTCATTGATTTCTACAATTACAAATTTTCTTTTCAGTTTTTTAGCAACGACTGCTGTAGTTCCTACGCCTGCAAAGGGGTCAAAAACAATGTCGCCTTCATTGGAACTGGCAAGTAAAATCTTTGCTAAGAGTTTTTCAGGCTTTTGTGTTGGATGAGGAGTGTTTTCGGGCATAGACCAAAAAGGAATGGTGATGTCAGTCCATAGATTAGAAGGATAGGTTAGTCTAAATCTACCATTTTCTTCTTCATACCAGTCTTTTGGTTTTCCCTTTTCCCTGTAGGGGGCAATCACCCTGCGTTTTAGTTTTACTGCTTCAGCATTGAAAACATAATTATCAGAAACAGTGCAAAACCAAATATCTTCCGAACAGTTTTTCCAATTACGTTTTGCGCCACGTCCCTTTTCTCTTTCAAAAGTAATACGGTTTCTAACGATAAAATAGCGTTCGCATAGCCAATGAATTGCAGAAGAAGAGCGCCAATCCCCACAAATGTAAACAGATGCCGTAGGCTTTAATAATCTAACCATCTTTTTAAGCCAAGAATCCATCCAAGCCATGTATTGCGCTATAGACGTCTGCTTAAAGGTCTTTCCGTTAAAGGTTTTTCTCAGGTTATAAGGAGGGTCTATAAAAAGAAGGTCTACAAATCCTGAAGGTAAATAATCTATTGCCTCAAAAATATCTTGATGAATAACTTGATTTATGATTTCTTCAACAGAAACTGCTTTGTTTAATCTTAAAAGTTTCGTTCTATAGTGTTTTTTTTCTTCTTCGGAAAGTGTTATGGTTCGGTTACAAGGGGCTTTGGGCATGATTATAGGAATATTACAGCAAACTTAGAATATCTTAGTTTTTTAGACAAGGTGATCAACCCTGTACTATCAATACTATTGTTATTGCCATCCCTGCTATCACAGAACGAAAGCAATTAGTACCTTTTCCTTCCTCATGTTGTCTTAGTTAGAAACTCAAGGAAGCTATAAAAGTTTCCTAGCTCCTCTAAAGGCTTTTTTAATAAATCCCCTATCTTTGAAGCGATGATGCTACTAAGATTATTCTCTTTTATAGTAATTCTAATCTTTGTCATTGTCATCCCTATCGCTATGATTCGCTTCTACAACCGTGCTACTTTACTACAAGAGCGTATTAAGCTATTACAACAATCCCATAACAAACAAGCCTTAGCAAATGCCATCTTTGAGTATAACACTTTTTTAAAAACTTTTCCCAATTCCTTTTTTGGTTTACTTTTGGGATTTGAACCCATAGAAACCGATGAGTAGCGTTTTTGATATGTTAGGTCCTGTGATGATAGGTCCAAGCAGTTCCCATACAGCAGGCGTAGTACGCATTGGAAGAGTAGTTCATAAGCTGTTAGGAGAAACCCCAGAAAAAGCTACTATCTATTTTTACAATTCTTTTGCTACGACTTACGAAGGGCATGGTAGCGACCGCGCTATTTTAGCAGGATTGATGAATATTAAAACCGATGATCCCCGCATTAAAGAAGCCTTAACTTTAGCGCAGAAAGAAGGAATTGCCTATGAATTTATTCCAACCATTAACAACAAATATCATCCGAATTCTGTTCGGGTAATCGCACAGCGTTCTCGTGTGCAAGTAGAGGTCTTAGGGATTTCAGAAGGGGGCGGTATGATAACGATTGCTGAGGTAGATGGCTTTTATACCCATTTTAATGCCCGACAACAAACCCTTTTGATTTTAGCACAAGACATTCCTGGCAGCATTGCTTTTATTACAGGTGCCTTAGCCAACGACCGCATCAACATCGCCACCATGACCGTTTCCCGTAAAGCAAAAAACGATTTAGCCCTTTTGGTCTTAGAAATGGATAATCCACCCCGACCGCTAACCATCGCCTATATAAAAAGCCTATATTGGGTCCACAAAGTCGTTTACATCCCCGATATAGATTTATGAAATGGACTCTTGGACTGCTAACTTGCCTCCTCCTTGTACAATGCCGTCAAAACGGCTGCTTTCTATCCTTCGGAGAATGGACAAAACGAAGTCAAACCCTAACACCTTTCCATACTATCATTGTGGAAGATGATATTAAAGTCTTCCTCATTCCTGATGAGAAATATTATGCAGAAATCTATTATGGAAAGAATTTATTACATTTAATTCATCTGCAACAAAATGATAGCATTCTACGAATCCGCAATAAAAGCCGTTGTAAATGGATGCGTAGCTATAAGAAAAAACCTATTGTCTATTTGCATTGCGGTCCGTTGAAAAAGATTCAAAACTACTCTTCAGAAGCGATTATTGCCGAAGATAGCATTACTGTCCTTAGGCGTCGTCTGGATATAGAAATTTTTCGTTCTGGAGACGTGATTTTACAAGTTTATGACCCGGAAGACAGTGCTACCGTAGTGGCTTCTTTGTATGATACAGGCAATTGTCATATTAAAGGAAATACTCGCATCTTTGTCCCTGTATTGTATTATAGCGGTTCCTGTTACGCCATGGAATTAGAAACAGAGCAAGATTGGCCCTTCCATTATGGATTAGGAGATTGTTACATAAAAGCCTCAGTTCTGCTTGGCATCCGCCATCACGGCAAAGGCGATTTATACATAGCAGGAAAACCTAAAGAACTCTTTTATATAGACCACAAAGGAGAAGGGAACATTTATTGGCTACGATGAAATTACCAGAAATACAGCGTATTCAGGTTTACGAAGGTCATCCTGCTGCTGTTTATGCTTTAGCTCCATGGAAAAACATGCAATTTTTTAGTGCTGATGGCAATGGCAACATCGCCCAATGGACATTAACCAACCCCAATGGAAACATTATTATGAAAATCCCAAATGCCGTTTTTTGTTTAAGGACCATCCCCAAACACGACCTACTATGTGCTCTTAGCGCTTCAGGAGAAATTTTTCTTTATAATATCGCTAATCGGAAATATCATAGCGTTACTTGCGACTCTACTTTTTTATATCAATGCGCGTTTGTTTCACCTTATTTATATATAAGTGCAGCTAACGGCAATCTTTATCGGTTAAACATAAAAGACTTAACTTTAGAAATAGCATGGCGTTTTCAAGAGGGGTTACGGGCACTTTTATGGTGGCAGCAATTGCTATGGATAGGCTCACAAAAAGGAACATTAATTGCTTACAACCCTGCAAACCAACAAGTTATTTTACAAGTGTCTGCTCATCGCTATAGTATTTTTTCTCTGACACCTTTAAATGCTTCTACTTTACTTACAGGTAGCAGAGATGCTCATCTTTGTTTATGGAAATGGGAGAACAATGAGTTGGTTTTGTTGGAGAAGGTTCCAGCGCATTATTATACGATTAATGCGATTGTTGTTAGAGAAGGATTTCAGCAATTTTTTACAGCGAGTCGTGATAAAACGATACGGATTTGGAGGTTTCCGCCTTTGCAGTTACAGCGGGTAATTGATTATCCGAGGCGTGGGGGGCATCAAGCCAGTGTTAATGCATTGTTATGGCTTCATGGTTCTTTGCTCTCTGCTGGTGATGACAGAAAAATTATCCAGTGGCAGATAGAGGCGATTTGAGTTTTATTAGGGATTTATTAACTTTGCTGCGGCGCCCGGGTGGCGGAATTGGTAGACGCGCTGGTCTCAAAAACCAGTGGGGCAACCCGTGCCGGTTCGAGTCCGGCCCCGGGCACAAAAAAACATGGAAAGTGCTTACATCGTTGATGCTGTTCGTACTCCCATAGGGCGGTACGGAGGGGTGTTAAGTAGTGTGCGTCCCGACGATTTATTAGCACACGTTGTAAAAGCGCTGTTAGAACGAAACCCTTCCTTAGACCCCTACGCTATAGAAGAAGTTATTGCAGGTGCAGCAAACCAAGCAGGCGAAGACAATAGAAACGTTGCTCGGATGGCAGCCCTGTTAGCAGACCTTCCTGTTGAGGTCGCAGGTGTCACAGTAAACCGCCTATGTGCCTCAGGGCTACAAGCCGTCATAGATGCCTATAGAGCCATCGCCGTAGGAGAAGGAAACGTCTTTATCGCAGGAGGCGAAGAAAGCATGTCCCGAGCCCCCTTCGTCCTCGCTAAAGCCGTTAAAGCCTTCGACAGAAACGCAGAATGCTACGACACCACCATCGGATGGCGATTCATTAACCCTAAATTAGCAAAGAAATACTATCCCTTTAGCATGGGCGAAACCGCAGAAAACGTCGCAGAACGCTATAACATCACCAGAGAAGAACAAGATTTATTTGCTTATCAATCCCAAATGCGCTATAAAGCCGCTTTTGAACAAGGAAAATTCAAAGATGAAATTGTTCCTGTTGAAGTACCTCAAAGAAAAGCCCCACCGATTATATGCGATAAAGACGAGCATCCAAGACCCGATACAACCTTAGAAAAATTAGCTAAATTAAAACCTGTGTTCAAAGAAAATGGTACAGTAACGGC
>WFXK01000245.1 GCA_015490695.1 Bacteroidota bacterium
AGATAGGGAGGAAAGATTCTGCTTTTAGGGAAGCGCCTCCAACTAAGGCGCCATCTACATCGGCAATAGCAAATAGTTTAGCAGCGTTTTCTGGTTTAACACTACCGCCATAAAGGAGGGTTAAGGAGTCAGCAACAGTCTCTCCCCAAATTTGTGCAATGGTGTTTCGTATGAATTGGTGGGCTTGTTGGACTTGTTCTTCTGTAGCAGCTTTTCCTGTTCCAATTGCCCAAACCGGCTCATAAGCAAGCACACAACGGCGCAACTGCTCTGCTGTTAACCCCTCTAACCCCTCTTTTAGCTGTTGCTGTAAGACCGCTAAGGTTTCTCCTCGCTCCCTTTGGGTTAAATCCTCTCCAATGCAATAGATAGGACGAATATTATTATTTAGTAGTTGCAAAATTTTTAACTTCAAAATTTCTCCTTTTTCATTAAAATATTTTCTTCGTTCTGAATGTCCGACGATGCAGTAGGAGATGTTTAAGGAGGCGAGCATGGGAGCAGAGACTTCTCCTGTGAATGCTCCCCACGACTCATGAAAGACATTTTGTGCTCCTACGTAAATAGGTGGAGCTACTTGGTTTTGAACCCCTTGCAAATAGGGGAAAGGAACACATAACACTACAGGGATTGTAATCTGTTGTGCATGACAATAATCATTGATACTTTGCGCTAAATGCAGCGCTTCTTGTAGCGTCAAATGCATTTTCCAATTCCCTGCAAGCAGTAAGCGCATAGACTATAAAGGTAAATGCACGTTAAAGGTCGTTCCCTTTCCTGGTTCGGATTCTACTGTAATAAATCCACCGTGTTGTAAGATAATTTCCCGTGCGATGCTTAACCCTAACCCTGTTCCTTTTTCTCCTGCCGTGCCCGAACGCTGATGGGAACTAAACTTCTCAAAGATTTTATCTAATTTATCAGGTTCTATGCCAATACCTGTATCTTGAATAGCGATTTTTAAATAAGGTTTCCCTTCATGTTGTACCTTAGTGGCAATCAATCGGATTTCCCCTCCTTCAGGAGTAAATTTAATAGCATTAGAAACAAAGTTGCCGATTGCTTGGAGCAATTTCGTAAAGTCTACTTCTACGGCAACGTCTTCCTCTATCTGTGTTGTCAACCGAATATTTTTTGTAATGACATTAGGTTGGAAGATTTCTACTACCTTTTTAAATATTTCTGAAACCTTATGAAGGGACTTATTAAAAACAATTTTTCCTGATTCTAATTTAGCAAGGTCTAAGATGTCGTTTACTAATTTTAAAATCGTTTGTGCAGATTGGGCGATGATTTTTCCGAATTCTTGAATTTGTTTGGAGTCACTTGCGATGTCGGGGTCTTGCAGCATTTGACTTAGGTTATAGATACCTGTTAGTGGGGAACGAATATCATGAGAGACAATGCGCACCATTTCTTCTTTTTGGGAATCAGAAGCAATGCGTTCCTTAGAAGCATTTAATGCAACTCTTTCTAATTCATCATACAGATGGAGGAGTTGCAGGGTAGCGCCTCCCATGCTGGAAAGTAATTCAATAAGCTCTTTTAAGGGCTCATTAAAATAGTTTTCTATTTGTGTTTTTTCTAAATAGAGCATACCAACAAGACGTCCTAAACTATAAAGGGGAACACTTATAGCGCTGGCTATTTGTTGTTTTTGAAAATAGGGGTCTGGGATACCGTCTAAATGGGTGATTTTTTCTGCTTTTGTTGCTGCCTTTAATGCTCTTAAAGGATAATGTTCAGCGTCTAATGTATCTAAGCGAGGTGGTTCAGGTAATAACGACAAAGTAGAAGCATCGCCTTCTACGACTAAATAAAAAATTTGGTCTTTTTGAAGAAAAAGCAAGCAGCGGTCTGCAGCAGTTAATTGTAAAATAGCATCACATAATTGTAAAGCGCTTTCATCGGCATCTCGGCTCTCAAGCCAACGCTTAGAGGTCTGATATAAAAGTTTTAAAATCCTATTTTGCTCTTCTACAGTCGTTTCTGTCAAATAGCTTTTTGCAGCTTCTTGTACAGTTAATTGAAAATCGTTGATTTCCCAAGGTTTTGCGATATAACGGAAGAGTTCTGCTTTATTGATGACGCGAGTGACGTCTTCTAAAGCCGCTTGTCCCGTTAACATGATTTTTCTCGCTCTTGGAACTAATTCATGGGCTTTAATTAACAGCTCATCCCCTTTCATGCCGGGCATCAACTGGTCGGAAATAATCACTCCTATAGGGCGCTTCTGAGATAAACACTCTTCAATAATTTCTAAGGCTTCCTCCCCACTTTCTGCTAACTCTATACGAAAATGTTTCCCAATTACCGAACGGATTTGTTCTTCTATGGTATCCAATACGCTTTTTTCATCATCTACGCACAGTACAACGGGCTTGTACTGTTGGGCTTCCCTACGAAGGACTGAAGCATAAGCACCTGCAGATTGCATATATACTCTACGTTTAGTTTTTCATCTGGTCTAAGCGGGTCTTGTACTGTTGATATTTATCATCTAATCCTAAATACCCCGTAATTTGCACTAAAGCACGTAAAACATTCATGCGGAAATTGTCGTTTTGCTCTCCTTGAGCATTGTTATCTAAAAGCTCTAAGGTACGCTCCATATAAGGTAAAGCTTGACGGAAATAGTTTTCTGCTTCCTTTCTTAATGCTTCAGATTTATTAGCATCTTCTTCTTTGATGCTGGCACGATTTTTTTCTACTCCCATATTGATATAGAGCGCTCCTGTGTTATAAAGGGCTTGTAAATGGTCAGGGTCTATCTCTAATGCCCGTTTATAATAAACAACCGCCTCTTCAGGGTTTTTCTTCTCCAACAACTGAGCATAAACCAATAAATTGATAATATCTTTGGGATTTTTTTCTACTTCATCTTTATAGCGCTGCAGAGCAATTTCATACATTTCTGGATTGAGCAACAGCTGTAGTTCAGCGTTTTTAATGGAAGGATTATTGGGGAAGAGTCTTTTTGCTTCATCAATTAAGTTCAGGGCTTCTTTCCGTTTTTCAGGTTGTTGTGCGTAGTATTGGATTAAAGTTGCATAGGCATGGGCAACAAAGGGGTCTTTTTGTTTGGGAGGCTGGGTTTTATAAAGTTCTATTCCTTTTTGAATTTCTGTCATGGCTTTTGCTGTATCTTTTTCTGCCATTAGAGTATAAGCATAAAGCAGATGGGCAGCATAAAAGTCTTTTACCCCATCTTTACCATAGATAGTAAGCGCGTTTTCTATCAATTGACGTGCATCTTTGAAACGTTGTTTTTCAAAATAGTCTACTCCTCTTAAATAAAGTACATTTGCTAATGCTGTTCTTAGTGGGTCTAATTCTTTTTTATATTTTTTAGTACGGTCGTATTCTTGGGCTTTTTTGTAGGCGTTATAGGCATCTTCGGCTAAGTTGGGATATTTTTCAAAGGCTTTACGTTGGTTTTTTTGATAGTAGTAAAGGTAAGCGGTGACTAACTTTGTATAGGCTTTTGCAAAGTCGTTTGGTTTTAATAGTTCTGGACGTTGCAGGGCTTCTTTGAGTTTGACGATGGCAGTTTCGTAGTCGCCGTCTTGAATCGCTAAAGAGGCTGAAGTGATTTTTGAACGTTGTGCCCAAACAATACTAAAGAAGCTTATTAAAAAGATAAGTGAAAGCTTTCGCATACGCTTACTTTTTAATGCCAAGCAAATATAAGGGTTATTCTTCTTCATCCCAATTGATGAAGTGGGTTTCTTCTGCGGGGATTTCTTTCTGGGTGCAGTTAAGTAGGCTATCAGGATTATAGGGGAAATTAGCAGGCATAGGAAAGCGAGCCCGTTTTCTATTGCGGTAATAAGGATGCTCGTTATAGGTTTGTTTATAATAAAGTGCCCATATAGGCAAGGCGGTTTTAGCCCCTTGGCCTAACCACAAAGAATAAAAATGCACGTTTCTGTCGCTACATCCTACCCATACACCTGTAACTAAGTCAGGAGTAAAGCCCATAAACCACCCGTCTGATTGATTTTGGCTTGTACCTGTTTTACCAGCAATTTCTATGCCATAAAGTTGGTATTTCCAGCGGATAGCGCTACCTGTACCGCCATTAACAACCCGCTTCATCATTTGAATTAAAATATAGGCAACGTTGGGGTCTAAGGCTTCCCACTTTTTCTGACGTGTGCGAAAGTCTTCTATAAGCGTACCATTTCTATCGGTTATTTTTGTAATGAATAAAGGAGCAACATATTTCCCTAAGTTTGCGAAAGTGGCATAAGCACTGGTCAATTCATATAAACTCAAATCGGCAACGCCTAATCCTAAAGCACGCACCTTAGGTAATTCAGAAGTAATGCCTGCTCTACGGGCGTATTGGATAACGGCTGTTGGAGTAACATACCCTTCATGGATTAACCGCGCTGTAACAATATTGACAGAATGCTGTAGGGCTTCTACTAAAGTAATATAGCCTCCAAAACGTCTATCTGCGTTTCTTGGTCCCCAGACTTCTATCTCTTCCTCAGAAATAGATTTGTACGTAATGGGTTCATTAGCGATCTTACTACAGGGGTTTAGACGTCCTTCAGAAATAGCTGTGTAATAAACAAAAGGTTTAAAAGTAGAGCCGACTTGTCGTTTGGCTTGGTAGACGTGGTCATATTTAAAGAAACGGAAATCTATGCCTCCGACCCATGCAACGATTTCTCCTGTTTGAGGGATGATACTAATGAGTCCTGCTTCTAAGATAGTTAAATAGTACTTTATAGAATCTAAAAGCGACAAGGTTGTATCTTTGATGCGGTTAGGACACTGCCAACAAAAGATTTGCATTTTGTGTTTTCGTTTTTTGAACCATTGTAAAATAGCTTCGTCGTTCATGCCTTTAGCTTTCAAAGAAGCATAATAGGGAGTTCGGCGAACATGGCGTTTTAATAAAGCCGTATCTTTTTTCCAAGGCTCTCGCCCCTTAATGTGCTGTAAAAACACTTTTTGATATTCAGAAAGGTGCTCTGCTACAGCCTTTTCTGCAAAATACTGCAAAGTAGGGTCTATGGTTGTATAAATCCGTAATCCTCCTTCATAAATCAGTTTTTTCAAAGTTTTTTTATCAGTAGCATAGCCATGTTGGCGAGCCCATTCTTTAAAATAGGGGCTTTTTATCCAGTGTTGCGTTAAATATTGTCGTATGAATTCTTTAAAATAAGGTGCGAGGGAAGTAGGGGTTTGCTGTGTGGTTTTATGCTGTTTTACTTTTGCTTGCAGGTCTTTTGCTGTTATTTTAATAGGTGCTTTCAAATAACCTTGTTGATACATGAGCCGAAGCACGATGTTGGCTCTTTTAGCGGAGCGTTTAGGGTTTCTATAAGGGTTATAGGCAGTTGGGGCTTGTAGCATACCGATTAGGGTTGCTGCTTCTATAGGGTCTAAATCCAAAGCAGCTTTTCCAAAATAGTGCCGTGCAGCCGCTTCTATACCGTAGATAACTCCCCCAAAACTTACGGTGTTTAAGTACAATTCTAAGATTTCCTCCTTGGTATAGCGATGTTCTAAGAACCCTGCGGCAATGGCTTCTTTAACTTTTCTGATGACCGTACGTTCCCTCCCTATAGTCTTATCAAAAAGATTTCTTGCTAATTGTTGTGTGATGGTACTTCCTCCTCGTTGACGTTGTCCTAATAAACGAGAATAAATCACACTCATCAATCCCATGAAATCCAGACCACTGTGTTTATAAAAACGCTTATCTTCCGTAGCAATAAGCGCATGGATTGCATGAGGAGAAATTTTTTCTAAAGGAACATCTATTCGGTTCTCTTGTAGGAAAAAGCTACCTAAGATAGTGCCATCACGAGCATAAATCACCGTGTTTTTCGCTTTCCTTCCTTCTTTTTTTTCTAATTCTTCAAAAGGGGGCAAAGAGCGGCCTACATGCCAGACGTATAACGCAATAGCAACCCATATCAAGGCAAAAAGCGCTAAATGTACTTTATACCATCGCTTCCATCGGGGGTCTAAGCGTAACCATGTAAGGTATTTACCCATGGTTTTTACATATACGTTGGATAAGTTGCGTCGTAGAATAATTTTCTACTAAAGGCAATAATTTGACTTCTCCCCCGTAAGACTGCACAAAGGAAGCACCAACAACGTTTTCTATGGTATAATCGGCTCCTTTTACTAAGACATCGGGACGCAAAGCACGGATAAGGGTTTCAGGGGTAGGTTCATCAAAAATAACGACTAAGTCTACGAATTCTAAAGCAGCTAATAGTCTTGCTCTTTCTTGTTGGTTGAATAAAGGGCGTTTTTCTCCTTTGATTTGTTTTACGGAGCGGTCGCTATTGAGACCTACAATCAGTTTATCGCCTAAGGCTGCCGCCTCTTCTAAGAGCGTAATATGGCCTAAGTGTAACAAATCAAAACAGCCGTTCGTAAAGACGATTTTATCATCATACACACGCCATGCATGGACCTTTTGCACGGCAGTTGTTAAATCTACAATTTTATCTTTTGTTCTGTAGGTATAAAGCGGCTCCATATTACATAGCAGAGAAAGTGCCTTGATGCATTGCTGTTTGTAGTATTTGTTCTAATAGTGGTTGAGTGCTTTTTCCGATTTCTTCTAAGAAGGGTGTTGCATGTAACCCAATGATGAACATTAACAATGCTAAGGGTACTAATACAAGCACTTCTCTTAGGTTTAGGTCTTTTAATTGTCTATTTTCTTCATGGATAATCGTTCCGAAGAAGACTCTACGGAACATCCACAGCATATATACGGCGGCGACGATGACTCCTGCAGCCCCTAAGATGGGATAGATAGCATGGATAGTGTCGGAGTGGAAGCTACCCAAGAGCAAGAGAAATTCCCCTACAAAGCCGTTTAATCCAGGCACACCTATGGAGGCAAAGGTTGCTACCATAAAGAAGAAGGTTAAAACAGGCATTACTTGAGCGATCCCTTGAAAGTCTTTAATCATTCGGGTGTGGCGGCGATCATAAATCATTCCAACTAATAAGAACAAAGCACCTGTAGAAAGTCCATGATTTATCATTTGTAAAACAGCGCCGTTTAATGCTTCTATGGTGAAAGCAAAAATACCCATGACGACAAAACCCATGTGTGCAACCGAAGAATAAGCAATAAGTTTTTTAACATCTTTTTGCACCATAGCGACCATACCGCCGTAAAGGATTCCAATAACCCCTAATAATGCCATTAGGTTTGCGTTTGCTACAGCTGCTGCGGGGAATAAAGGCAGGGAGAAGCGTACTAAAGCGTAAGTCCCCATTTTTAATAACAATCCTGCTAAGATGACTGACCCTGCAGTAGGTGCTTCTGTGTGTGCTAAAGGCAACCACGTATGGAACGGAAACGCAGGTACTTTAATCAAAAACGCAAAGGTAAAAGCCCAGAAAAGTAATTGTTGTTCATCCACTGAAAAAGTATAAGAAAGGATTTTCATATAGTCTGAGGTGAAGTGTCCTGTGCTGGAAAGGTATTCTCCAACAGTCCATCCGACGTAAAGCACACCGATAAGCAGTAGTACAGAACCAACAAGGGTATAGAGGAAGAACTTAACAGCTGCTCGCACTCGCTGCTTGCCTCCCCACAAACCAATAAGAAAGTACATAGGGATGAGTCCGACTTCAAAAAAGAAGTAAAATAGCACTAAATCTAATGCCATAAATACTCCTAGTACTCCTGTTTCCAGCAACAGCATTAAGGCATAATAACCTTTTTCATGTTCTTTAATAGAACCTGTTGAAAAGACAATAGAGAGGAAAAAGAGCAAAGTTGTTAGGAGGATTAAAAAGATAGAGAGGCCGTCTACACCTGTGATGTATTTTACATCGTATCTTCCGAAGTGGAAGCTATCTAACCAGTCGTAGGCAC
>WFXK01000246.1 GCA_015490695.1 Bacteroidota bacterium
ATCAAGTAACGCAGCTGTAATGGATTTTCTCGGTAATAGCCATAAAAACGCCGTAGCGAATTAGAAAGTCCTAATCCTGCGATTAAAAGCATCATAGAAGCCAGACTATTGAGCAGACGAATGAGTCCAATGCCTTCTACAGAGAAGAAACGGGGATATAAAAGCACGTTGTTTAGAGCCCCTAAGCCCATACCAATATACAACCAAGCCGTATTCCACAACGCCTGACGACGAACTAATCCCATCAGCGCTTCGGTAACTTTAATTGCTCATAACGCCTTTTTAATTCCTCTAAAAAAACCGCTTCGTTCTGATAATCATGCTGATAAAAACGTAACTTAGGCTTAATACGCTTACGACGATGCCGCTCTAACTCTAATAACACCTGACCAAGATACTTCATAAAAGGATAGCCTACGGTATAATAATCATACATTCCGTCATTGACTACCCCATCTCTGTTTGCATAAATCACCGCACTGACTAAAAATTCAACTTTCTTTTTGAAATCTACAATATAAGCACAATCTACTACATAACCAAAAGAGAGTCCAACTTTATTAAAAATCCGAACATTGGAGTCGACTTCAGCGCTATAGTTGGTAATGCTTCCGTAGACTAAATATTTCATTAAAGTAGGATGGCGGTTTTGGTAGTTTGGAAATTGTTTACTTTCGGTAGGATACATAGACATGTAACGATGCAGGAGTTTATAATCTAATGGGGTTAATAAAAATCGTTTTTTCTTAGGAACGGCTTGAGGGATAACGATTGCCATTAGGATTTCGTGTAAATCTTTTAAAGAAAGGTAATTTCTATAGGTGCAATCCATGGGGGTTCTATAGAGTTTTCCGCCGCGCCAATGGGCTTTCCCTATTTGCGGATTAGGAACAGGCGGAGTAAAACGTTCATTACAGCGCTGTGGTGCCTGCTCATAAATTAAATTGCCTTCATCATCATAGAAACGCAAACGGGGCGTCTGCATATTCTGCCGATACGTACAATAACGTCCATAACGCTGAATAATCGTTGCCGAACCATACCCCTTCTGATGCAATAAACGATTAATCTCACAAGGCGTAACAAAATCATATAAACGGTCATAAGCAGGATTATCGCTAACTAAAAACACTTTTTTTATTTCATGGGCAATGTAAGGGTAGCCCGTTGGAGAAGTAGGGTCTTTTTTCCGGAAATACAAACAGCCACCACTACCTAAACTTTCCATACGGGAAAAAGGCGTCAATTTCGTATACCCCTCCATCCGTAAACGATTGATTTTTTCTAATGCTAAAGCCGCAACAGGTAACTTTACCATGCTGGCAGGAAAAAAATACCGAGTCGTGTCTAAATGAAACGTATGATGCCATACATAAGGACGATTGTACTTGTCGCGATTAATCTGTGTGAAAATAATTTGTACTTGATACTTGTCAGGGTCTTCTAAAATATCCGAAAAATATTCAGGATAACGATTCAATAGTTTAATCAACAATTTAGAATCTTCTTGTGTGATAGGGTGGACTACGGGTCTATAGGGTTTTCTTCGGCGTCGCTTCTTTTGTCCATAAACAACACATAAACACAGCAGCAAACAAAAACTAAGCCGTAGCATAATGTTTTTCAAACCATTGTAAAGTTTTTATAATGCCTTGTTTCAAAGCGATTTTGGGTTTCCATTGTAGGGCCTTGTAAATACGTTGATAGCTTAAAGCGCTTCTTCTGAGTTCTCCCTTTTTTGGTGGTGCATAAACAGGCTGAAAACGGTTATCAAAATAAGCGTTCATCAATCGGAAAATTTCATTTACAGAGGTTTCTATGCCTGTTCCGATATTAAAAGCAACGTTTTCTGGGTAGTTTATAACGCGCAAATTCGCTTCTATAACGTCATCTATATAGACAAAGTCTCTGGTTTGTTCACCATCACCGAAGATGACAGGGTTTTCTCCCTGCAACATTTTTTGTGCAAAAATTGCAATGACGCCAGCTTCGCCATGAGGATTTTGCCTAGGACCATAAACATTAGCGTAACGTAAAGCGACATAAGAAAGCCCGTAGTTATAGGCGTAGCAGTATAAATACTTTTCTACACTTACTTTAGCAACACCGTAGGGCGATATAGGGTTTAATGGGTGGGTTTCATCACAAGGATAATGTTGTTGTTCGCCATAGCAAGTACCTCCGCTGGAAGCAAAAATCAATTGTTTTACTTTGCCTTTAACAGCACCTTCTAACACATGCAAAGAGCCTATGATGTTGATTTGGGCATCCCATGCCGGATGTTCTACCGATTTTCTAAGGTTCATTTGCGCAGCTTGATGGAAAATGTAGTCGTAATTTCCTTCTGCGATTAAATCTATGGTGGTTGGGTCAGTAATATCGTGATAGATGAAGGTTGCGTCCTTAGGGACTTGTTCTTTGCGTCCTGTGGAGAGGTTATCTATTACCGTTACATGGAATCCTTTTTTAATTAGGGTTTCTGCTAAGTGGCTACCTATGAAACCTGCACCACCGATAACTAAAGCACGCATAACTTTGGGCAAAGATAGGGGAACTTTTTAAGGGATAGCGCAGTTTAAAGGACAAAAATCAGAGCCTATGTATAAGAATTTAACGGCAGGGGAGTTTTGGCAGCGGTACCAAAACCATCCGAATGCGGTTTTATTAGATGTACGCACGGCAGAAGAGGTAGCCGAAGCCGCTATTCCTAATCACCTACACATTGATTGCACTGCTCCCGACTTAATAGAACAATTACAACGTTTAGACCCCGAAAAAGCGTATTTTGTATATTGTCGTAGCGGAGGACGTAGCGCCCGTGTCTGTGAACTCTTAACCCAAATGGGCTTCAAAGAGGTTTATAACCTTGCAGGGGGCATCATTGCCCACGCCCAAGCAGGACTACCTATCGTCACTCAAAACGACCTCTAAGTAAACGAATAATCTGCTTTTGTAAACGCTCCATCTCTTCCTCCTCACTCCCCTTAAAATATCCTATAACATTTAAGTCGCTGTCTACTAATACTACTTCATCACTATGAAAAAACTCCGGCAATGAGGTATCAGGTTGCCCCACATGTAAATTAAAATAATTGATAGCCAAAGTATAAATTGTTTTTTTATCTCCTGTAATAAAATGCCATTGTCTTTGTGTAGTGCCCAGCAAATCGTGGGCATAACGCCTTAATACCGAAACACTATCTTCTTCAGGGTTTACTGTAAAAGACCAAAATTGTACTCGGTTATCTCCTTGAAAACGATGATAAACCCTCCTCACGTGGCTTTGCATACGAGGGCACACCGAAGGACAACGGACATAGAAGAAATTGACAATGGTAATCTTTCCTTGGAGGTTTTGTTGGGTTAAGGTGTCTGCTAAGTGGTTAACTACTTTAAATCTTAAAGGTTGTGCTGCCTTAGGCGCTTTGTTTAGATTATAAAGCGGTTCTGGGGATAAAGAGACGTACCATTGATAAAGGAAAAAAGCTGCTGCGACACCGAGCAATAAAAGAAAAGGCACAAAGCGTTTCATAATACAAAGGTACAATAATCAGCAGTTGAATTAGCAACTTAAACAAAGTATTTAGACCGAATACCTTCTTCTTTTTGGCACAAAAAATAGAAATTTGCAAGCCTAGAATTGGCAATAAAAGTGAAATTTTCTTACAAAACTCTATTGGTAAGCATAGTTATAGGGTTTTATGTTATACATTATGGTATATGGCTTTTTTTAGGAGAAAAAAGTTTTATCGGGATTTTTGACCGTATGGATAGCGTGATTATTTACGCTTATCAGCTTTTGCACCACGACAATGCGATTCCTCTCTCTGTATCGGATTTAGAGCAAAGAATTCCAGAAGCAATGAACGGAATCCCAAGATGTTTTTATAGAGGTGGATTGAACAGCTTCTTCTTATTCGCTTGGCTATTCCCTCTACCCTATTCCTATATACTTCACCATTTGCTACTACATCTTATAATTCTAATAGGAACTTTCGCTTTCTTCAGACGCTATATTACTCAGTCCTTTGAACTTGCATTAATGGTAGCTTTTATTTTCTCTTTAATGGACTTTTTCCTTGTAGAAAATGGACTGGGAGCAGGAGGTTATGCTTTATTATTCTTTTCTTGGCTAAATTTCATATACCAGAAAGAAAAATGGTACGATTACTTAATACTATTGCTTTTTCCTTTTTTTACCTTTGGCCTTGGTTACCTACCTACCTTCTTGTTATATTGGAGCAGCATAGGAATTTATTTTTGGCTTTTTAAAAAACATCGAATTCCTGCAAAATTTTTACTAATATCTTTTATCTTCTTTCTCATAGCTTTTTTGATAGACTATCCTTTATTGTATAATCTATTAAGTAGAAAGTTTACCTCTCACAGAATTACCTTCACCGATTCGTCTCTTAAACCCTCATTAAATCATTTCCTTAT
>WFXK01000247.1 GCA_015490695.1 Bacteroidota bacterium
ACCCTATATTAACCCCAACAACAAAATCTAAAATCGGACACGATGAAGACATCTCAGAAGAAGAAATCTTAAAATCTGGCATCATCGCCGAAGAAGACTACTTTTTAATTAAAGACTATTGTTTTAAACTCTATGAATGGGGACAACAATGGGCAAAACAACGAGGTTTGATTTTAGCCGATACTAAATACGAATTCGGCTACGTAGAAGGAAACATTTTACTTATTGATGAAGTACACACCCCTGACTCCTCCCGTTATTTTTATTTAGATGGCTACGAAGAACGCCAGAAAAGAGGAGAGCCGCAACCGCAACTTTCTAAGGAGTTTTTAAGAGAATGGCTTATGGAACAGGGGTTCCAAGGCAGAGCGGGAGAAACCCTCCCAGAAATCCCCGAAGAAGTGATTCTAACCCTATCCCAACGCTATATAGAAGTCTATGAAACCCTTACAGGACAACCCTTTGAGAAAAAAGAAGTCAATGAAAAAACGCTCCAAGAACAGGTCCTTGCTTATTTGAAAAGCTTAGAAGAGGAGTAATTATACAAGGTTTGCCTTGTGTTTTTGTAACAGCTGAGCAATTATTACATATCCTTTTGCAAGTGCTGCTTGTAGAGGGGTAGAAAACAGCTCTATCTTCTTCACTTTACCTCCACGCGTTATTTTATAGCCCCTCAGTATACCACATTTAACATTAGGATTTGCACCTTGTTCTAAAAATAATTCCACCAAGTCTGCATAACCATTCCTTGCAGCAACATGTAAAGGAGTTTCATTTTTCTCAGCCGAAGCATTTGCATCTGCTCCGTGGTCTAATAATAATTTTGCGATTTCTATATAGCCTTCCTCTGCTGCTATATGTAAAGGAGTTTGACGAAAGTCATTCATTATATTCACATTTGCTCCATATTTTAATAATGTCTTAACTACCTCTATTTCCCCTTCTCCTACTGCATAATGTAGTGGCGTATTTCCCATGGCGTCCCTTACATTTGGATTCATTCCACGCTTTAAAAATAATTCTACTACTTCTAACAACCCTTTTTTTACCACCATATGCAAAGCAGTAAGTTCTTCCTCCCCGTTTATTGCTTCAGGATCTGCTCCATGCTCTAACAACAGCGCTATTAAGGCTACTATTAAGGCTATTTGTTCTCTTTTTATTGCTTCAGGATCTGCTTCATGTTCTACTTCATGTTCTACCAGTATTATTCCACCTATAAATTCCTCCCCTTCTGTTGCCTCATATAACGGAGTGAAACCCTTAAAGTTTTCAAAATTTGGATCTGCACCGTATTTCAGCAATAACCGCACTACTTCTATATGACCTCTTCTTGCTGCAAGATGTAAAGGCATATCCCATTTACGATCGAAGGCATTTGGATCTGCTCCATGTTTTAACAATAACTGCATTATCTCTATCATTTTCTTTACTTTATAATACGACGTCTTACCTTCTGCATCTTGTTCCTTAGGGTTCGGGATATAGGGTACTAGCTCAGTATCATAGGGTGCTATCTCATCACCCTCAATCGCAACCCAATATTGCGGAGGAACTGCCCAATGCAGAGGCGTCCTTCCTTCCCTATCTTCTACATTTGGATTAGCACCATATTTCAGTAATAATGCTATTACTTTTACATCTTCTTTCCACACAGCCCAATGCAAAGCAGAACGTCCTTCCTTGTCCCTTCCATTTGGGTCAACCCCACTTCTTAGTAAACGCTCTACTCTTTCTACATCCCCTTCCTGAATCGCTCTCAGCAAATCATCTACCCTTCTCATAAGGCTTCTTAGGTTTTAATTAAGGACAAAGATACAAGTTCTTTTATCAAAAACAAAAAAATCTAATGCTAAATGCTATAAGGAGCCATCTTCACTTATCCTTTATCTCTTTCTCTTTTCCATTGCTTCACGCAATAGTTTTTTTACTGCTTCATTAGAAGCAACATCAATAGGCATTTTGCCGTTGTGGTCTTTTTCGTAGGGGTCAGCGCCATAGTCTAACAGCAGCTTAATTATCCTGGTATTTCCCTCTTTAGCTGCAAAATGAAGTGGGGTTTCACCAGAAAACAATGTTTTTACGTTAGGATCCGCACCCAGTTCCAATAAACCCTTTACAGCAGATACATAAAGGTACGTCACTGCCCAATGTAAAGGATATAGACCATCTTTATCTAAAACATTAGGAAGTGAACGATATTTTAGCAATAGATTTACTATTTTTTCTTTTTCAGGCATTCTTATCACTTCATTTAACAGAACTTCATCATATTCATTTTTAATATTTGGGTTTGCACCCTTCTTAAGTAGTACTTCTACTGTTTTTACCTGTTCTGATAATCCCCATATTGCTGCCTTATGCAAAGCAGTTCTTCCTGTTATATCCTGCTTATTCGGGTCTGCACCATGGTCTATTAGCAATTCAATAAGTTCTATTTTTCCTATTCTTGCTGCTTCATGCAAAGGAGTAAAACCGTAACGGTCTTGCACATTCGGGTCTGCGTGGTAATCTAACAGCAGTTTTACAAATTCTACATACCCAATTTTAGCGGCTTCATGCAATGGGGTTCTACCATTCTCATCCTTAATATTAGGATTCGCTTGGTGTTTTAACAGCAATTCTGCTATTTCTATGCGAGCCCATCTTGCTGCTCCATGTAAAGGAGGCTTTTTTCCTTTTCCATCTGGTTTAGCCCCATGTTTCAGTAACCGTTTTACTACCTCTAAATGTCCTCCTTCAGCTGCCCCTCGTAATGGGGTTGCACCCTCATTATCTTGTTCATCAACCTCGGCACCATAACGCAATAATAGGTCTATAACCTCTGGATTAGGGCACCACCTTGCTGCCCAGTGTAAAGGTGTCTTACCATCACAATCCTTTACATTTGGATTTACACTGTGCTTTAATAATAGCTCTAATAGCTCCAAATTCCCTTCTTTTGCTGCCCAATGTAGAGGAGTAACATTATAATATTCAATGCCTTTTCCCGGGTCTGCACCATATTCCAGTAAAAGCTTCACTATCTCTACATTTCCCTTCTACACTGCTTCACTTAAAAAACTTATTTCACTATTCAACTCAACACCTTGCTCTAATAAGCGACGCACTTCGGCTAAATCGCCTCGCCTAACGGCATCCCACAACAACTTCAACTTTCTATCCATAAGCTTTCTGCTTTTTTGCTTTATAAAATCTATTTCTCCATCGCTTCCTGCAACAACTTTTTCACTTCTAAGCTACTTGTCAAATCAATAGGTTTTTTCCCTTCATTATTTTTTACCTTAGGGTCAGCACCGAAGGAAAGAAGCAGTTCAACCAGTTTTACAAAGTGTAAATGGGCTGCGACATGTAAAGGGGTCCATCCATCTTTATTCTTTTGATTTGGGTCAGCTTGGTGTTGTAATAGCAATTGTGCTACTTCCACATGCCCTCTATAGACTGCCACATGTAAAAACGTCTGTTGATAGCCAACTTTATCATTAGCATCAGCACCGTACTTTAATAATAACGCCACCAATGTTGTATAACCAAATACTACTGCTTTGTGCAAATACTCTTTTTTATCGTGTTCACTAAGTTTTGCCCCATGCTTTAATAATAAGCCTACTAACATCAGCCAGTCTACGTGCTGTTCGTTCTTTTCTTTCCAACATAAAATCGCTTTTTCTATTGCTAAACTCAAAGGGCTAATTCTTTTTATTGTATTTTTTTCTCTATCTTCAGAGGATTCTACAAACTCTTGGATAACCATCTTAAGTAAACGCTTTTTCTCTTCCAAACTTTGCTTAGTTCTATTCTTTTTCTTCGTTTTACTTTTTCTGGTTCTTTTTGGGGAGAGCTTTTCGCTCCAATCCAATTTATCTAAAAGCATATTAAACCATGGTTCTGCTTCGACAAATGCTTTCCATGAGTCAAATCCAAAAGGTTTGAGATTAGCAATAACTCTGCGTTTGAGTCTTTCTACCATTTCTTTAATAAGGGTAAAAGTGCCTACCATTGGTATTTCTTCTTCTTTCAAGAAATGTTGTTCATCCTGTAAAGTTTTCAAAAGGCGTCCAAGCATACTAAAGCAATCAAGTACCTCTTCAACATACTCTTTTTCTTTAGAAGACAATACAACCCCATCTAATTGCTTGTTCAATACCTGTTCTTCTATCTTACTTCTTTCTAATCTACTATTCACAATACGCTTGTAATAGTGTCTTTTTTTACTAAGCAACGCCTCCTGCTTCTCATCACGTTTATAAGTTAATCGCAGAAAAGGGCTCAACAACTGTTTATATCGTTTATAACTATCGTCTTCTTCACTATC
>WFXK01000248.1 GCA_015490695.1 Bacteroidota bacterium
AGATGCTACAATACGTTGATATCAAACTGATTTAAGGCAATTCCAAGAGTTCTTAAAAAAGCGCTATTATTTGGACGAAATTCCATTAGCCCTATTAGAACATATTTCCCAAGAAGTTTTTCATGAGTGGCTCGCTCAATTGAATAGACACTGCGTACCACGGAGTTTGAATAGAAAATTATCCGTTATTAAGTCTTTTTACCACTTCCTTTATCGGCTGCGCTACATAAAACACAATCCTGCTGTGGACCTGACTTTACCTAAATATACAAGGACTTTACCCGTCTATTTAACCCAAAAACAATTAAACGAGTTTTTAGACAGCCTTCCTGAAGACACTTATCCGAGATTACGCAATAAAGTGATGTTAGAGCTACTCTATGGTTGCGGATTACGTCGTTCGGAATTAGCAAGATTGCGTTATGAGGATATTAAAATGGAAAAACGTTGTTTATGGATTTTAGGTAAAGGGAACAAACGGCGCATTGTTCCTTTTACTAAACGTATTGCTGCACTTTTAGAAAAATACTTCAACTATTGCGATCAACATGGCATTGACTACAAACGCCATCTTTTTGTTAACAAATGGGGGAAACCTATTGGTGACTTTTTTATTTATCGCATGGTAAAAAAGTATCCTGAGTTAAGTGGCATATCCCCTCACGTTTTACGCCATTCCTATGCAACCCACCTTTTAGAAAAAGGAGCAGATTTGGACGTTATTCGGGATTTACTCGGCCATAGTACTTTAGCAACTACGGAAGTTTATCTACAAACCACATTAAGGAAACTTTATCAAGTTTATTCTATGACACACCCAAGAGCGAAAAAAGACATTAAAGACGTCAAGTAAAATTGTGCAACTATTATCGTGTTAGTAAGTTTAAAACTTAAATGTGGAAAAATGAATGTTTTTTCTCTGTGGAAAAGCAGTGAAAAGTCTCTTCAGTAGTCAAAACAAAAGCTATTACTTTTGCAAAAGCTATGGCAACGGCAACGAAAACAGCGGATTTGAAAGAGCGTGTCATTTATAATGAAAAAGGATTGCGTATCCCAAGAGTATACACAGAAGAAGGCAAATCGCCCTATGATTATTTTGAATACGAGCTACGAAAAAGCGTTATTCGTAATCCTGACGGTAGTGTTGTTTTTGAAATGAATAATGTGGAAGTACCAAAACATTGGAGTCAAGTTGCGACGGATATTTTAGCACAGAAGTATTTCCGTAAGGCGGGGGTTCCACAACCTGATGGCTCCTTAGGAAGTGAAACCTCTGTAAAACAAGTTGTTCACCGCTTAGCCTATACATGGCGACGCTGGGGAGAACGCTACGGGTATTTCGCCTCAGAAAAAGATGCCCAAGCTTTTTATGATGAATTGGTCTATATGCTTTTAGCACAGATTGCGGCACCTAACTCCCCACAATGGTTCAATACAGGATTATATGAATGCTACGGTATTGAAGGAAAAAGCCAAGGACACTGGTATGTAGACCCCGAAACAGAAACCTTAAAACCGTCGGACTCTGCTTATAAACGTCCGCAACCCCATGCCTGTTTTATATTGTCTGTAAAAGACGATTTGGTCAATCCCGGAGGAATTATGGACTTATGGGTTAGAGAAGCAAGAATCTTTAAATATGGTTCAGGCGTAGGAACGAACTTTTCTAACATTCGTGCAGAAGGGGAACCTTTAAGTGGTGGCGGCACTTCCAGCGGATTGATGAGCTTTTTAATGATTGGCGACAGGGCTGCAGGTGCTATTAAATCAGGCGGCACAACCCGTAGAGCCGCTAAAATGGTCATCGTAGATATTGACCACCCAGAAATTTTAGAATTCATCCGTTGGAAAGTTGAAGAAGAGAAAAAAGTTGCTGCGCTCATCCAAGCAGGCTACTCAGCAGACTTTGAAGGAGAAGCCTATAGAACGGTCTCAGGACAAAACTCTAATAACTCCGTACGCGTTACAAAAGAGTTCATGGAAGCTGTTGAAAAAGATTTAGATTGGCATTGTACTGCAAGAACTACAGGGAAAGTGATGAAAACTTATAAAGCGAGGTTCTTATGGGATGAGATTGCTAAGGCAGCATGGGCTTGCGCAGACCCCGGTGTACAATACCATACAACCATTAACGAATGGCATACTTGCCCCGAAGCAGGACCTATCAGAGCTTCTAACCCCTGCTCAGAATACATGTTCATAGATGACACTGCTTGCAATCTTGCTTCTTTGAATCTAATGAAATTCTACGATGAAGAAAGCGGTCGCTTTGATGTAGAACGCTTCAAACATGCGGTTCGGCTATGGACCATCGTTTTAGAAATTTCTGTGCTCATGGCACACTTCCCCTCTAAAGAAATCGCTCAACTTTCTTATGAATATCGCACCTTAGGATTAGGCTATGCGAACTTAGGTGCACTTTTAATGGTTTCAGGGGTTCCTTATGATAGCGATAAAGGTAGAGCAATCGCTGCAGCAATTACTGCTATCATGACCGCAACTGCCTATGCTACCTCAGCAGAAATGGCTGCTTTCCTCGGACCCTTTAAAGGGTATGAAAAAAACAAAGAACACATGCTTAGAGTCATACGTAATCATCGTAGTGCTGCCTATAATGGAAAATTTGGCTATGAAGGACTAACGATTGAGCCCCAAGGTATAGACCCCAACCACTGCCCCGAATATTTACTAAAAGAAGCCCAAAAGTGTTGGGATAAGACTTTGGAATTAGGAGAAAAATATGGTTATCGCAATGCTCAAGCAACGGTCTTAGCACCTACAGGAACTATAGGGTTGTTAATGGATTGCGATACCACGGGCGTTGAACCGGATTTCGCCTTAGTAAAATTCAAAAAGTTGGCTGGAGGAGGCTACTTCAAAATCGTCAACCAAGCAGTTCCTAAAGCCCTAAAACGCTTAGGCTATACCCCAAAACAAATTCAAGCCATCTTAGAATACTTAATTGGAAAAGGAACCTTAAAAGATGCTCCCTTTATCAATCGCTCTACTTTATTGGCAAAAGGATTCACAGAAGAAGAAATTTTACGTTTAGAAGAAGCGTTAAAAGGTGCTTTTGATATTCGTTTTATATTTACTCCGTGGTTCTTAGGAGAAGAAACCATGCGTCGCTTAGGAATTCCTCCCGAAACCTATAAAGCCGCTGATTTTGACTTGTTAACCTTCTTAGGATTCACAGAAGAACAAATAGAAGCAGCAAATGACTATATCTGTGGTACTAAAATGATTGAGGGTGCTCCTTATTTAAAAGAAGAACATTATGCTGTTTTTGACTGTGCTAATAAAAATGGTAAACGGGGTAAGCGATTCATCCATCCCCATGGACATATACGGATGATGGCGGCAGTACAACCCTTCATCAGTGGGGCAATTTCTAAAACCATCAATCTTCCTAATGAAGCAACATGGGAAGAAATCAGAACCTGTTATGAACTGGGTTGGCGCTTAGGACTAAAAGCCCTTTCTATCTATCGGGATGGCTCTAAATTGTCTCAACCGCTTTCTACTACAGCAAAAACGAAAAAAGAAAAAGCAAACGGAAAACTGACAAAACAAGAAATTGTAGAAATCTTGAAAGATTTAATTAAAAAAGACCCCGCTTTCCATAAGGAATTACGCAAGTTAATTAGTCGTCGTCCTTTGCCAGCGAAACGTTATGGCTTCACACAAAAAGCGAAAATTGGTGGGCAAACCATCTTTTTAAGAACAGGCGAGTATGAAGATGGTACCTTAGGAGAAATCTTTATTGACATGCACAAAGAAGGTGCTACACTGCGAAGTATGTTAAACTGCTTTGCTATTGCGATTTCTATCGGATTGCAGTATGGTGTACCC
>WFXK01000249.1 GCA_015490695.1 Bacteroidota bacterium
GATACTACCCCGTATAGAAAAAGATTTATTACAATACCGAGAGCGGATTATTCCGTTATATGCCCATCCTTTTGTCATTAGTTATCTTAAAACCACAGGATTTCAATGGCGGTGGTTATGGCAACATAAACAATGGGTGCAACTAAAAAGCAGAGAAGATTTTCCTTTGCTCCACTATCATATTGGCAAGCACCCCCCAGAAGCCCATGAAATTATGGCGTAGCATAAAATGGCTCTTTTTTATCAGTGCCGCTCTCCTCTTTCTGCTCCTTCTCTTAGGCTGGCTCTATAAAGATGCAATCCAGCAACAACTACTACAATGGCTAAACCGCTACACTAAAGGAGAAATCCGAATCCGCGCTATAGAAGTCTCTTTTATCCAATGCTTTCCTTCTATTGCTATCACGCTCTACGAACCCCGACTAAAACTCCATCAACAACACCAAGAGAAATACCAAATCCCCCAAAGTAAAATTCTCCATAGCGAAAAAATCCACATCATCATAGACCTATGGCAGTACCTGCGCTATAAAAGATTGGTTATTAAAAAATTATTGTTTGAAAACACCCTTTTATACTTGTACCACACTCCTAAAACCCTCAATTTGTTGCTCCCCTTTGAGCCATTACAACATTCCTCATCGGAATCTTCCGACAGCATTGACTTAGCCTTTGAAACGATTTCATGGGAAGGTTTACGCCTACACTATATCCATACGCTTTCAGGGAACCATTTCTATCTACAAGCTCAAACACTACAACTCAAAGGTGCACTAACCCACACACAAGGACAATGGCAATTAACCTACAAAGGCACTTTATATTACAAGCGCCAACAATACCAATGGCACCTCCCCCCTTTTTCTTTACTCCTTCAAGTGCATTTTACACCAAACTACTGGAAAATCCCCATTGTACAACTACAAATCGGTAAAATGACACTGAACGGCACAGGAAAAAAAGAAAAAGACTTCATTACCATGAATATCCATGCTAATAACCTTCCTCTACAAATGCTTATTCAACAAGTCGCTTTCTTAAAACACTGGGAAAAATTTCGCATTAAAGGGCTTATCCATACACAACTACACATTGACGGCAAATGGAATACCCATCAACTTCCCCGCATCAAAGGCAATTTACGCATTGAAAACGGAACTATTTTCATCCCTAATCTACAAAACACCATAACAGCACTTCAAAGCAAACTATCTATAGACTGCCCTTTAAGCCGATTGGAACAAGCTAAAATAACACTTTCTAATCTGCGTTTCCGATTACAACAACATTTCTTTACTTTCCAAGGCAAGATAAAGAACTTTAAAAATCCTTATTTTTCTTTTTCATTTCAAACGGCACTGCCGACAACTCTTATTGGAAGTTTATTTTCCTTACCTTTGAAACAAGGCTCTATCCAAGTAGATTTAAGAGGAGAAGGTGGATGGCAAGCAATTCTACAACAACAATGGCATAAAGTCTACCTCCAAGGAAAAGTAGATTTACAACTCAAACAATGGGAACAACTACGGCAACTACAACTACGTATGCAATTCCACAATCGTACTGCAGAAATCCAATACTTAGAAGGTTTTTGGAATCACTCCCATTTTCGTATTCAAGGTACTTTAAACAACTTATTAAAAGCCCTCACTAAAAAAGCGCCTTTAGAAATCCAAGCTAAATTATACAGTCGTCTGTGGGATTTAAATGATTTTTCTTATGAAAGCGATACCAGCACCATTATTTCTTTTCCTGTTATTTGTGTTTTACAAGCCCAAATAGACACCTTGCGCTGGGATAAACAACAACTCCTCCATACTAAAGGTACTCTTTATTTCCAAAACAATCGCTGGATAATTCGCGATTTAAAAACGCATGCTTTCCAAGGTACGCTCGCTATCCCTTATTTAGAACAAAACAAAAATCAATGGATAGGCATAACAAAAGCGCAAGAAGTAGATTTAAAAACGCTCTTTGCCCATTTTCCTGACTTATCAGACATGCTTGTAGTCGGTCCTTATGCTCAAGGAACATTAAATGCCGATTGCCATTTTACAATCCCGCAACAATGGGAAAAGATGAAGATGGAAGGCAGTATCCAACTACAAAATTTTGTTTTAAAAGATTTTGAACCACTATATAAAATTAGTAAACTTATTGAAATCAAATCATTGAAGATTGCTCGTTTTTCTCCCATTACGACAACTTTTAAGATTCAACAACAATGGTTCTTTTTAGATACAACAACTTTTTTTGTTAATCAGTACTTTGTTCAAGTTTA
>WFXK01000250.1 GCA_015490695.1 Bacteroidota bacterium
TCATAATCCCATTGTAATATCCCTGCAGAATCTATCTTTGCTACATAGAGGTCTTTAAAGAGCTCGTGTTCCGAGATTTTAGGAGCTCCAAGGAATTCAGCAAAGAGATTGACTAAGGCGATTATAAGGTCTGCTAATAGGTCATTTCTTTCTATTTCTGAGAAGGTATATCCAACAACTGCACAACCGCCATCTATTGTTTGTACAGCAGCGTACGCTTCGTCCCAGCGAGTGTGATCAAAGCTGCAACCCCATTCTAAATTCCCAATAGAATCCAGTTTTACCACGTAAACATCCACTCCTCGCTCTTTACGAAAGAAATTTTTCTTTCTAGAAGCCCGAGTATATCCTGTCACAAACCAACCACCATCAGCAGCAGGAGCTACAGTTAATTGCTCATTAATAGGTCCTTCCCCAATAGCAGTACACATAGACTTCTGTTTATCGGGTTTTACAAAAAGCATGGTGGTTTTACCACAACCACAAGCATTACAAGGTGTAACGGAAATTACCCCTCCACTACTACCTGCTATTACCTTCAAACCTGCTTTTCCTTGTCCTTCTATAATCAGCCAATCTTGAGGAACGCTCCAAAGATAAAAAACATCGGAGCAACCCGAAGCTAAATAAACTACTTCTTCTCCTTCACAAAAGGACGCCGGTCCTGTAATTTCAAGAGCACAGGTAGGCACTATACAACCATCAGGTCCAACTACTCCATAAGCACGCTTCATAAGCGTATCGTAAATCGATACCACAAGTGTATCTACATCTATATAACAACGCTGTGCATATAAAAGAGTAATAAAACTTACCAGTATCTTAAATCTCATAAGACTTTCTTTTGCGGAAACAAAAATACAACTTATGAAGAACATAATTATCTTGTTCTTTTAAACAAGGTACCATATCTTTGCTGCCATTATGACACTTTCAGATTCCATAGAAAAAGCCCTTAACAAGCAATTTAATTTAGAGCTTTACTCTGCAAACTTCTATTTACAAATGGCTTCTTATTTTATTGTTAACGACCTCACAGGCTTTGGGCACTTTTTTATTAAACAATACGAAGAAGAACTCCAACATGCAAGAAAAATCTTTGAATATTTACATGAACGACAAGGGAATGTTCAAATAGCTGCCATTGATGCTCCAACACAGCACTATAATAGCTTTATAGAAGCCTTAGAAGCTGCGTTAGCCCATGAAAAAGAAGTAACAAAAGCCATTCATGAATTAGTAGAGTTATCGCTTAATGAAAAAGACTTTGCCACTTATACTTTTTTACAATGGTTTGTATCGGAGCAAGTAGAGGAGGAAGCGCTTTTTAGCAATTTATTAGCGCAATTACGGCGAGCCGCTACCAACCCCGCCGCTCTCTACATGTTAGATAACACCCTTCATCAAAGAAAATGAATTTTGAAATCGGAGACGCTGTTGCCTTCCTCCATGAAGAAGGCAAAGGTATTATCCTTCAAATCTATCCCGATAAAACCGCCTTAATAAAAACCGATGAAGGCTTTACTATAAAAGTACCTCTAAAAGAACTGGTGCATAGGAAACCCAAAAAGCGTCCTAAACAACAAAAACAAAGCGTTGCTTCCTCGCTTCATTTACCTGCGGGAATTTATTTAGTTTTAGACCCCCAACATGCTCAAATGGAATATGCTCTTCACTTAATCAATCACCAAGATGCTGTTCTGTTGTTTGCCTTTTGGCATGAAAAAGAAGGGGTAAAAGTTTATGGAAAAATCCCAGCACACCATAGTCAACTGCTTTGGAGTGCCAGAAAAAGCTTATTAGCAACTCCCCAACATTACCATTTCCATGCCCTTTGTATTGAAAAAGCGAAAGTTCGTTATATACAACACACATGGCGCATTGCAAGCCATTGGTTGCAATCTAAGCCGCTACAGCTTCCTATGTTTTCCCATCCTGTTTATCTTCGTCCATTACAAGAGAAGAAAACCACCAAAGAAAAGCCAAAGCTTCAAGAGAAAAAGCCCTCTTCACCTCAACCTACTTTTTCCTCTGTTATTGATTTACATGCTGAGAAACTCTTAGGAACAGCACAAGAAGACCCTGCTATCATTTTTCAATGTCAAATAGAGGCATTTGAGCGGGCATTAGACCAAGGGATTTTACACCAAAAACCTTATTTAATTGTTATTCATGGCATAGGAAATGGTAAATTAAAAGAAGCGATTCATAAACGATTGCGTCAGCATCCTTATGTAAAACGTTTTTATGTACTGCACGAGCCCCCCTTTAAAGGTGGTGCCACCCGAATTGAAATCGGCTTATGAGAACCTTTTGGAGTATTATCGCAGGCATTAGCTTTATCCTTTTTTTAAATATACCACCTTTATTTGACTGGGACGAAGTCAATTTTGCTGAAATTGCCAGAGAAATGCTCATTACCAAAAACTTTTTGCAACCCCAAGTCAATTTCCAGCCTTTTTACGAAAAACCACCTTTGTTTTTTTGGCTTCAAGCACTAAGTATGGCACTGTTTGGTGTCAATGCCTTTGCTGCACGACTCCCTAATGCACTCATAGGTTTCTTAACCCTATTAGCTATTTACAAAACGATTAAAAACCTAACTTACAACCATCGCCTTGCTTGGATTGCTATGATGCTCTATGGTACCACCTTATTGCCGCATGCCTACTTCAAATCAGGAATTATAGACCCCACATATAATTTTTTTACTTTTCTTGGTGTTATGGCATTGTTAAGCTATGAATACGAATGCTTTAAACAAGCTCCCGATTATCGCAAACTAAGATGGTTGCCATGGATAGTAGGTTTTCTCTTAGGGCTCTCTACTTTGACTAAAGGTCCTGTGAATACTGCTTTGGTGTTTATCACTTATTTACTTTTTTGGCTACTAAGGCCTTGGATGCAATTCTCTACAAGGATTTCTTTTCCTTGGGAAGCATTGATAAACGCTGCTATCGCTTGGTTTATCACCGTTGGCTTGTGGTTTGTTCCGCTTACTTTTCACTATGGAAAAGCTTTTATGCTTCATTTTATAAAATATCAGTGGGAACTTTACACCCAACCTGTAGCAACGCACGGACAACCTTTTTACTATCATTTCATTGTACTTCTATTAGGTTGCGTGCCTGCTGTTGCTTTTTTCATCCCCGCCCTTGCCGCCCGATACACACAAACTGCTTATAAACTACTTCATAACTTTATGTTTCTATGGTTCTGGGTTATTTTACTAGTATTCTCTTTTGCGAAAACCAAAATTATTCACTACTCTTCTTTAACTTATTTCCCTATGGTCATTGTTGCCGCATTAGCCATAGAACACTGGATAGAACGCCGTAGTAAAATACCTACGATTACTTATGTGATTATTCTCATAGATTTTCTTTTATTCGGTATAGCATTTTTGTTTATCCCAGTAATTGTTAATAATGTTGAAACCATTGCCAAACATTGGATAAAAGATCCTTTAACAAAAGCAGCACTAACTGTTCCCGTTAAATGGAGTGGTTATGAGTTTCTCATTGGAATCTTTACCTTTATCGCTTTGATTGCTCTATTAGAATGTTTAAGAAGAAGACTACTAAAGCAGTTTTTAATTTGTTCATTATTATTCATGGCTATTTGGGTCAATATTATTTATTTTTTTATTGTTCCCAAAGTTGCTCAGTATAGTCAAGGTCCTGCCATTGCATTTTTTCAATCCTTAAAAGGGAAAGACGTTTATGTAATTCCCTATGGTTATAAAACCTATGCAATTTATTTTTATACCGATAGGCAACCTTGGCAAGTTCCTCCCACAAAAGACCCTGCTCAATTGCTACGATATGGGAAACCCGTTTATTGTATTATGAAAATCCATAGTAAAAGGGATTTCGAAAAACATTATCCTATGTATCGTTTCTTATGGCAAAAAGGTTATTTCTGTGTCTTCTTCGCTGACAAAACTTCCTCTTCATGACATAATTGCCTTTTAAAGGATAATATTTTTCATTTTATTGGCAGATTTCAATGGCATTTTATCAAAGTTCATTTAGTGGCATAGTTATGGTTTAATGAAATAAATAGAAACTAAAAATAAAAGGGCTATGTTGGTGAAAAGAGAACAAAATACGGGATTGCCCACGTTAACGGGCTGGATTGAAGATGTCTTTCGCGAATTAGAAGAGCAAAGCCGAAGAGTCTTCGGCATAGAAAGCGTTATGCCACAAGTAGATTTAATAGAAGAAAAGGACCACTATCGTATTGAAATGGCTGCACCAGGCATGAAACCTGAAGACTTTGACATAGAATACTGCGACGGTGTCTTAACCATCAGCGGTGAACGGAAAATGGAGAAAAAAGAAGGTGATGACACTACTTATCACCGTGTGGAAACCTTCTATGGGAAATTTTCCCGTAGCTTCATGCTACCCGAAGATGCCCAAGGCAATAAAATCACTGCTGAGTACGAAAACGGTATCTTAAAAATCCGCATTCCCAAAGACAAAAAGAAATCTAAAACGAAAAAAATTAAAATTAAATAGAGCTATGGTAGCACAATTGATGACGCCAAAGATGCTAGAGGAGATGTTTGACGTATGGGGCAAGTTTTTCGGACGCCCTGAAATCGTCAGCGAAGACTCCACTTTCATCCCCAGAGCCGACATCTGGGAAAAAGACGACGCCTATTATATCCACTTGTTAGTCCCCGGATTAGACAAAAAAGACTTTGAAATCTCCTTAGAAGAAAATTTATTGACGATTCGGGGAGAGCGTAAAATACCAAGCGAACAAGGATTAAAATTCCACCGCTTAGAAACCCCTTATGGGCGCTTTGAAAGAACTTTCAAACTTCCGGAAAACATTCAAGAAGACAAAATTCAAGCAGTTTACGAACAAGGATTATTGAAATTAACCATTCCTAAAAAGAAAAAAGAAGTAACAAAAATTAAGGTACAAGTGAAATAAAGGGGCATACCAAAAGAGTATGCCCCTTATTTGTATAGTATCACCACATCCCCTAACTTTGGGGGTGGTATGAATATTAATACCTTCTCCCTGGAGAAAGAAACAAAAAAACTATGGTATTATAGAAAATGGCTAATTGGTGGATGTATATTGATAGGCATAGTAAGTAGT
>WFXK01000251.1 GCA_015490695.1 Bacteroidota bacterium
CCCTATTACAAAAAAAAATATTTGTAATGCTTGTAATAACTTTTATACTTTTGACAGCCCTTGGCTTCTTAACTCCGTGGAGTGTTCAGCGTATGGAAAAAGCATTGTATACAGACGACGTCATTTACGCTAGACAAACTTCTTACCAAAGGATTGTTGTAACGCGCTGGCGTGATGATATTCGGCTATTTCTGGATGGAAACTTACAATTTTCCACCATGGATGAATATCGCTATCATGAAGTATTGGTCCATCCTGCGTTTTTATGGGTGCCATGGGCAAGACGTGTGCTGATTTTAGGCGGTGGAGACGGCTTCGCCGCAAGAGAAGCCCTCAAATACCCCCAAGTAGAAACCATCACCCTCATAGACCTAGACCCAGAAATCACCGAACTCTTTAAAGAACACCCCCTCTTTGCAAAAATCAACAACTACGCCCTCCAAAACCCCAAAGTGCAAATCATTAACCAAGATGCTATGCTATATTTAAAAACGTATGAGGGCGAAGCCTACGACATCATTATTGCCGACTTACCCGACCCCAATACGGAAATCTTAGCAAAACTCTATTCAGATGCCTTTTTCCAGTGGGCTGCAAAATGCTTAGCCCCTAAAGGCGTATTCATCACCCAAGGCGGTAGCCCCTTCTTTACCAGAAAAAGCTTTTGGTGTATCGTACAAACCTTAAGAACCGTTTTCAATGAGGTTAAACCCTTCTATGTTTATGTTCCCAGCTTCGGCTTATGGGGGTTTGTTGCTGCAGCACAACGCCCCTTACCTACACAAAACCTCCATCTCCAAGTAAAAACCCGCTACTTAAACGACCAAGTCCTCCCCGGACTCTTTAACTTCCCTGAAGACACTAAAGAAATAGAAGCACCCGTCAACCGATTCAGTGAACCCATTATCCATACTATATACAATGAAGAGGCTGCTAAGTTGTATTAGTCTTTTCTTTTTTACCCAAGCCCAAATCCAAGGGCTTTTTCGCTTCCCTACGGTTTCCAAAGAGGCGATTGTCTTTACCTATGCAGGCAATCTCTATTGGGTAGAACGTCAAGGCGGTATCGCACGACAACTAACACAACACGACGGCTATGAAATGTTTCCTCGTTTTTCTCCCGATGGTAAACACATCGCTTTTACAGGTTATTATGATGGTAATGCTGAGGTTTATCTCATGCCTGCCACAGGAGGCGAACCCAAACGGCTTACGTTCACCCCATGGGTCTCCCGCGCCAGTGTCTCAGACCGCATGGGACCCAATAATATCGTCATCACCTGGACACCCAATAGCAAAAAAGTCATCTTCCGCTCCCGTATGCACTCCTTTAACCCCTTCAAAGGCAAACTCTATGCCGTAGATATTGAAACAAAAATCTTAGAACAACTACCGTTTTCTGTTGCAGGCTTCTGCTCCTTCGCTCCCGATAGCTCCGCCCTCGCCATGAACTGGGTCTTCAGAGAATTTAGAACATGGAAAGGCTATAGAGGCGGCATGGCAGACGACATCCATATCTTTGACTTCCAAACCAAAACCTTTACCACCATCACCCACGATAGCGCCCAAGACATCATCCCCATGTGGTACCAAAACACCATCTACTTCCTCTCCGATAGAACAGGACGCATGAACCTTTTTGCCTACGACCTCAATAAAAAGACCCTACGACAAATCACTTTCTTTACAGACTACGACATTAAATTCCCTTCCTTAGGTGCTGACGCCATCGTCTTTGAAAAAGGTGGAAAAATTTATCTTTTAGAACTCCCCTCAGAAACCTTAAAAGAAGTACCTATCCTCCTTTATAACGACCACCTGCTCGCCAGAATACGCTATGTGGACGCAACAAAGTACATAGAAAGCGCCGCTTTACATAAAGATTACCTTTATTTCATCGCCCGAGGAGATATTGTACGCATTGCAAAAGAAAATACAAATGGATTTCTACGTATTACCACTACATCTGACGCCCATGAACGCAATTTAACCCTAAGCCCCGACGGAAAGTTCTTAGCTTTCATTGCCGACTATGAAGGCGAAGAAGGTATTTATATCCTTGCTACCGATAAACTACAAGCGCAACCTACAGAAGTTGTCCCGCCTGGACCTCCCTATAAATACGCTTTACGCTGGTCTCCCGATAGCCGCTATTTACTCTGGAGTGACCGTTCACAAAAACTTTATGTAACAGAAGTTAAAAACAAAAAAACTTTTGTAATTGATTCCTCCAAATACGGCGAATTTTACTTTTATCGCTGGGCACCCGATAGTCAACACCTTATTTATATAAAAAGAAACCCCAAAGAAGGCTTCCCTAGACTGTTTTTATACGACCTTAAAACAAAAAAACGCTTAGCATTGACGCAAGGATGGTATCGTGTCACCGAAAGTGCTTTTTCGCCCGATGGCAAATACCTCTTCTTCGTCTCCCATCGTACTTTTCAACCTATTTATAGTTGGACCGAATGGAACCACGCCTACATAGACATGGCTCACATCTACCTTGTGCCAACCAAACCCCAATACGGTAACCCTTTATTGCCTTTCCCTTTAAAAGACACAACAAAAAACATCCCACTTCAATGGGAAACCACCTCCATAGAAAGCAATGCGATTCAATTAACAAAAGAAAATGGTAGTTATTGGCGCTTATATCCCACTAAAGAAGGTATTTATACCCTCTATAGCCGTAGGGGACAACCCACTCAATTACTTTATATTCCACTAAAACCCGATAGTGAACCCGTAGTCATCGCAAAAGAAGTCTCTAACTACTACGTTTTTGAAGATGTGATGGTTATAAAAAGAAGCAATGGCGATTATTATTGGTTTCAGCCCTTACCTACGGCTGCAGTAAAATGGAAAGACAAAATAAATTTACAACCATTAAAACATTTTCGCATAGAACCGCGTAAAGAATGGCAACAAATCTTTATGGAATGCTGGCGACAAATGCGAGACTTTTTCTACGCCCCTAATCTGCACGGAAAAGATTGGGAACAAATAAGAAGAAAATATGAGGTGCTATTACCTTATGTGAACCATCGTGCCGATTTAACCTATTTGATTGGAGAAATGATTGCAGAACTGAACGCAGTACATGCTTATGTAGGCGGTGGTGATGAACCTAAGATAACGCCCATTTACGTTGGCGTGTTAGGAGCCGATATAGAAAAAGCAGAAAATGGCTTTTTTAAAATCACACGTATTTTGCCTGGAGCCAATTGGGATGCTTCGCTTCGCTCTCCGCTAAGTGAACCCCATGTGCAAGCAAAAGAAGGCGAATACATCGTTGCCATAGATGGTATTCCAACCAACCAAGTTGGACAATTGTATGAACTAACTGTGGGGAAAGCACAACAATGGGTCACTATCGCTTTGAACGATAAACCCACCTTAGAAGACGCTCGTGAAGTAAAAGTGAAGTTATTAAAATCGGAAAAAAACTTACGTTACTACGCTTGGATACAGCAGAATATTGAACGAGTTCAGCAATGGAGTCAAGGAAAAGTGGGTTATGTGCATATCCCGAACATGGTAACAGAAGGATTAAATTGGTTTGTTCGTTTGTTTTATCCGCAGTTACGTAAGGAGGCGCTTATTATAGATGTTCGTGGCAATGGTGGGGGAAATGTTTCGCCTATGATTATTGAGCGATTGCGTCGCACGTGGGTGCTTGCAGGTATTGCCCGAAACGGCATGCCCTATCCCTCTCCGTGGCATATCCACCTAGGTCCGAAGGTCTGTTTATTAGACCGCTATTCTGCTTCAGACGGCGACCTCTTTCCCTATCGGTTCAAAAAACATGGCTTAGGGCTATTGATTGGTGAGCGCTCTTGGGGTGGGGTCATAGGCATCCGTGGTACTTTACCCTTAGTAGATGGCGGTTACTTAAATAAACCCGAATTTGCCCACTACGATGAAAGCGGCTGGGTGATTGAAGGCATCGGTGTACAACCTGACATCACCATCATCAACGACCCCTATAAAGAATACCTCGGTGAAGACGCCCAACTGAAAAAAGCCGTAGAAGTACTTTTAGAAACCTTAGAAAAAAATCCCCAGCGTTATCAACTGCCACCTCTGCCGCCTTGGCCCAAGAAATAACTTACCACGCACCTTGCTCAGCATAAGGCTCACACCACAGAGCAACACTTAAAACAACGGCTTTAAACCACGACTGCCATAATTGCTCTAAAGTCTTTTCCTCTACACCCTTTTGTGCTAAGAAAGTTTTAACTGTAGCACTAATAGGATAGATGAAAGCAATCATATAGCGCATAGGAATAAAAGGAGGGGAATTGGGAATATTATCGGTCTTATTTTTATCCAAATAATGGCGTTTGCCGATTTCCCACTGGTAATTCAACCATGTTTGGTTCTTGGGACGAAAACAAAGGTCTAATACCCATTGACCGAAGCGGTCCCGTACCTTCGCTAAATAAACTTCATTGGGTTTACCATCAGAAGTAAAGTAGTAAACCAAATGGGAGTGACTTCCTACAAAGCCGTACCAAAGGTCTAAG
>WFXK01000252.1 GCA_015490695.1 Bacteroidota bacterium
ACGGATTAGGATAAATCGCTATCGGTACCGAAGACTGCCATAACGTCATCTTACTCGTCTTGCAATTACCCCAACGCCCCCATGAACTATCCTCGTAACACAATAACCGCAAAGGCAAAACCCCATCAACACAAACATCCCATGAAACCGTCAAAGGAAACAAAAAACGATAACCCCCTATGTGCTCTATAACAGGACTTATAAGCGTGCCCGCTATCCCTCGCTCTCGTACAAACAACCGCTTCAATACCCGTCCATTGACTACTATCGTATCTATCCAATCCACCCATACCGTATCACTTACACCACGAACCCAATAACTATCCACACCTACATTGAAATCATACAACAACAAAAAATTCTGCATGGAAGCATTATAATAATAAATTCGTCCATTTTCTTCATAAAGCCAGTAATCTACCACCTGCCCAATATATCCCTTGATGTGCCGACAAAGTTTCCCTAAAATCACCGTATCCGAAACCACTTTTAATGTCCAAGTATCTGTAGTGCAGTAGTGATAGTTGTACGGACTATTATAACGCTTCGTTTTCACTACGTATTGCCACGTTGTTCCCACAGGTGCCCATGTCTGGGCTAAGGCAAGGCTTAGCAAAAGCATTAAACAACGCATCGTTTTATTTTGATTTTTCTCTGATTCCTTCCCGCGACGATAGTAGCAAAATTAATAAAAATTTTTCATGCAGTAGGTAGCTTTATTAAAGTATGTTTGATCGTATTCATATGTTCATCATTGTACCTCAGCATGACACAACAACCCCCACCCTGTACCCACTGCATCTTTCTAACTAAAGGAAAGAATCCACAGATATACACTCTTCTTAAGAGTTTTTTACTGGAAACTCATGAAACTCTCAAAGTTTCCTGAATTTCCAAACAAAAACCTACCGCCCACAAATAAGCCCAAACACTGCAAAAAGTTTTCATGGAAAAGTCAAAGAGGCAGCCAGAGTATTATCCAAACGTTCATAACAGAGCAAAGCCAAGAAAGCAAACAATAACGCTTCTTTGAATTCTATTAACTCCTTAGAAGGAATTTTCAATTGCCAATGAGGTAAGTAGTATTGAAGTCGTTCTATTAAAAACGCATTATAAGCACCTCCGCCGGTAATGAACAAAACATCGGGAGAAAAACAAGCAAGACTCTTAGCAATTTGCTGCGCTATATGCTCTACCACTGTTCTTAGTTTATCCTCCACACTACCAGGATAATGGGACAAAACTGAGAAATAAAAGGTTTGAAGGGTATGATTATCCAATGCTTTAGGAGGTGTTTTTTGTAAAAACGTCCATTGATTTAGTTGCTCAAGTAGCGATGGTAGGACTTTTCCCTGACGTGCCCATTTTCCTTGATAGTCATACGCTTTACCTTTTTGTCTTGCTAAAAAATTAAGTACTTGGTTACAGCCTACGACGTCAAAAGCCATGATTTCATTGGTGGTATGACATGAAAGGTTCGCAATTCCACCGAGATTTAGAAAAAAACGGTATTGAGGGAAGAGGTACCGCTCCATGATAGGTGCTAAGGGTGCTCCCTTGCATCCTTTGGCAATCATTCCGTTGCGAAAATCATGAACACATAAGGTCTGGGTTCCATGGGCGATTACAGCAGGTAGCTCCAAAGAAAAATGATAGCGTTGCGGAATGAAAAAAAGTGTTGGTCCATGAAAACCAATTCCCTCAGGCTGATATGCTTTGCATAAAGGTGTTAAAACTTCCACAACCCATTGACTAAAATCCCACAACAAAGAAGACAACTCATTCCAAGACAATGTCTGAGCACGAAGTAAAGCGTTTTGGATAGCAGAAGGTAAAGTAAAAGTTTGTGTATATTCAAAAGAGAAATACCATGATGACTTTTTACTAAAAGTTACAACAGCAACATCCAAACCATCTAAGGAAGAACCACATTGTGCACCAAGCCATCGTTGTTTTATTCTTTCCACTGTCCCATATTACGATACTTTTCTATGCGTTGCTGTACTAATTGTTCTATGGGGATTTGTTTTAATTCTTCAATAGTTTCTATGATTTTTTGTTTTACTCGTTCATAAACAGTTTCGGGTTCTCTGTGGGCGCCTCCTAAGGGCTCGGGGATAACGCCATCTACTAATCCCAGTTCTGTACTGTCTTGTGCTGTGGGTTTTAATGCTTCAGCAGCCTTTTCTTTTTGTTCCCAAGAACGCCATAAAATTGCTGAACACGACTCAGGAGAAATAACGGAATACCAAGTGTTTTCTAACATATAGACTCTATCCCCCACACCGATACCTAATGCGCCTCCCGATGCCCCTTCACCAATAATAAAAACAATAATAGGCGTTTTTAGAGTTGCCATCAATTTTAAATTCGCTGCAATGGCTTCTGCTTGTCCGTATTCTTCCGCATGAATACCAGGGTAAGCCCCTGGCGTATCAACAAATGAGATCACAGGTAATTGAAACTTTTCTGCTAATTGCATTAAGCGATAGGCTTTTCTATAGCCTTCAGGATTTGCCATTCCGAAGTTGCGGTATTGCCGACTTTTTAAATCTCTTCCTTTTTGTTGCCCGATGAACATCACTCGATAATTTTCTACTATTCCTAATCCTCCTATGATAGCTTTATCATCGCCACCTTTTCTGTCGCCATGAAGTTCTATAAACTTTTTACTGATAGCACGGATGTAGTCTAAAGTATAGGGTCGGTCGGGATGACGGGCTAATTGAACCCGCTGCCATCGGGTCAAATTAGAATAAATACGTTTTTTTAATTCCTCTATTTCTTTTTCCATCTGCGCAATCGTAGCCGACACATCAATATTGTTCGCTTCTGCATACGCCTTTGTCTCTGCAATCTTTTGCTCCAACTCCGCAATAGGACGCTCAAAATCCAAATACTGCATCAATGGCAAAAATAAAAGTTCTACAGGGGATTTAAAAGCGTTCGTTTTAAAAGATTCCAAGCAATTCTTTTATAACGGACGTCTTGCTGCATAAGTCCTAAAGAGGGAAGTACATAAAGCACTTTATCTCTCCAATGATAAGCTGCATCCTTAGGCGGTAAATACTTGTATGAAAACAAAAAGCCCTGCTGTGTAGGCATCTCTTCAAGTAATGAGAGAGGAAAAGGGATTTTTAAAACCTTCCCAAAACACACCGCCTCCTTAGGCACTTTAATCGCCTCTACAATCTTCTCCAAAAGACGCGTTAAAGTCCTATTCCTAAACTCTTCCTTTTCTAATAAGAATGTAATTTGTCCTTTGTTTTTTTTGTACCAACGTATC
>WFXK01000253.1 GCA_015490695.1 Bacteroidota bacterium
ACCTACGGCTTTCATTCCTGCCTTGTTGTTCAGTAACTTACCTGCCCACCGCTTCTGCTTTGAAGGCTTTTTACCAGTAAAAAAACACCGCAAAAAACGTTTACAAGCCCTTGCACAAGAAGAAAGAACCTTGATTCTTTATGAAAGTCCCCATCGTTTAGTAAAGACCCTAAAAGATTTAGTCTCTTACTTAGGTGGCGAACGCCCTGCTGCTGTCTGCAAAGAACTAACAAAAATCCATCAAACCATCCAACGAGGAACGTTACAGCAACTACTACATTATTATGAAAATCAAACGACTATCAAAGGAGAATTTGTACTGGTGGTTGCAGGAAAGTCCTGATTGGTTCATTGCGCTTTTGCTTAGCTTGGCTTTCCCTCCGTTTCCTTTCCCTTTTTTGCTCTTTTTTGCCTTAGTACCGTTGTGGTATCGCTGGTATCAAGGGGTGCACTTAAGAAAATTTCCGTGGAAAAAACTTTATATGCCGCTGCTTTTATGGAATCTTTTTTGTTGTTATTGGTTGATGTTAACGGCTTTAAGTGCTTCTTCTTTCACCGAAGTGCTTATCAATTTTTCGGCTGGGGCTGCTGCCGTGGTGCTTAATCCGTTATTGATGTTGCTACCATGGTATCTTGCTTTTCTCATCGCTAAATGGCAAAACATCCTTTTAGGAACGCTCACCCTGCCCTTTTTTTACATTGCTTTTGAATACCTTCATCTCCATTGGGAATTGGCATGGCCCTGGCTTACCCTCGGCAATGCCTTCAGTACCATGCCGTGGTGGATTCAATTCATAGAATTTACTGGCACCCTCGGCATCTCCCTGTGGATTTGGATAATCAATTTACTACTTATCGCTTTTTTACAAACACGGAAAAAGCGCTTCTTTTATGCTTTTATTGTTTTCATCATCCTACCTTTAAGCAGCTATGCTTTTGTTCATTTGCACCCTCCTATAAAAAAGTGGTTGAAGGTGCGGATTGTCCAACCCAATATTGACCCCTATCAAAAATTTGAAGTGCTCACACCAGAAGAACAAATCCAGCGCATTGTGCGCTTAGCAACTCAAAAACCCTTAGATAGCGTTGACCTTATTCTTTTACCTGAAACCGCAATTCCTACGGCAATCCCTACTTATGTTTTCCAAGACTCTACCCATCCTTTATTAAAAGAGCTTTACGGATTAAAAAAGTGCATTTTAAGCGGTGTTACAGAAGTTCGCATCTATTATCAAAAGCCTTCGTCGCCTTCTGCGCGTCGTTATAGGGATTATTGGTATGAAATCACGAACGCAGCAGTGGTATTAAGAAGTCCTTACTTCCGAGTCTATCAAAAAGCGAAATTAGTGCCATTAGTAGAGCGCATCCCCTATTTAGAGTATTTATCTTTTTTGAAAGACTTTTACATTGACTTAGGAGGTGCTTTAGGCAATCTTGGGAAACCTGATTCGTTATTTAATTTGTATCTCTGCGATGGAGCACTTGTTGCTCCTTTGATATGCTATGAATCGGTATTTGGGGATTATGTTCGTCAGTTTGTAAAGAAGGGGGCGGTGTTGTTGGCTGTGATGACCAATGATGGTTGGTGGAAACAAAGTAGTGGGTATATTCAGCATGCTTTTTATGCTCGATTGCGTGCTATAGAGACCCGTCGCTATGTGATTCGTTCAGCAAACACAGGCACTTCCTTAGCCATCGCTCCCGATGGAACTTTCCTTCATAAAACCGCTTACGGCGTTCCTGATGTCTTTGACGTTCGTGTCGGACTTAGCGATTTCCAAACCTTTTATGTGCGCTACGGTGATTACATTGGTAAGTTAAGTTACTACATCAGTGGAATAGTGCTTGTAGTTTCTTTACTTTTGGGGCGATGGTTCAAGAGATGGAACGTATAGCGAAAGAGCTAAAAACCGCTGTCTTGGAAGTAGGTACCTTTATTGCAAAAGAATTCCAGCGTTTCTCAAGAAAACAAGTAGAAATTAAAGGTAAACACGATTTAGTTTCGTATGTAGACCGAGAAGCAGAGAAAGCTTTAGTAGCCGTCTGTAAACGTTTATTACCTAATGCAGGCTTTATTCGTGAAGAGGAAGGGGATTTTCAAAGCAACTCCCCATGGCGCTGGATTATTGACCCCTTAGATGGAACAACCAACTTTGTTCATCATATCCCTTGTTTCTCTATTAGTGTTGCTTTGCAATATAAAGAACAAACCCAATTGGGTATTGTCTATTTAATTTTGCAAGAGGAATATTTTGAAGCGATTAAAGGTAGAGGTAGCTTTTTGAACGGTGAGCCTATTGCTGTAAGCGATACCGATGATATGGATTCTGTTTTAATTGCAACGGGATTTCCTTTTAGAGATTATCAAGCGTTGTCATGTTATTTAGAAGCTTTACGTTATTTTATGTTGCATACT
>WFXK01000254.1 GCA_015490695.1 Bacteroidota bacterium
GTTGTAGCAATCGCTTTTTCATAAACAATACCAAAAAGGTCTGAGCGATAAAAGAGCATATTCGTTAAATTACTTTGCGAATAATTAGAATAAGTAGCTTTTTCCCAAGCACTATTCAAAGGCTTTAAGGCATTAATCAAAATATTTTGACTATAAAGGGCGTTATTAGCCACCTCATTAACTCCAATAATAGCAGGATTGATATACCCCCATATAACTTTCAAATAGTCGTTTTTCGTAGTAGTATTTCCACTGCCTCCATAGTTTAAGAGGTTATACACGGTAATTCGGAAGGTATCTTTGATTTGTGCCCATGTAATCCAGAAAGTTATTAGCAGAATAATGATTCGCATAGTGGTGCAAACTTACGGAAAAATTAAAGAGGTGGCATCTTAGTGCTTTAGTGCAAAGGGTTAAAGCGGGTTTCTATCCACAGCGTTATTGGAATAGCTCAGGAAAGTACTTTTGTCCTAAATGAGCATGAAAAAGGTATTTTTAAGTACCTTACGCTTGCGTCGCTGTAGAAACTAGAGGCGATGCCTTGCGTTCGCTAGGTATGATGCGACAACCACCCGCATTGTTTTTTAGCGTCTCAAACGCTAAAAAGGTTTTACTAATAAATGCTATTTTTGTTGCCCTTATGGAATTGTATCCCATTGAAACGGGGCGTTTTCGTTTGGATGGCGGAGCCATGTTTGGCGTAGTGCCTAAGGTACTATGGCAACGAACCAATCCCGCTGATGAATATAATAGAATCCTCATGGCAATGCGTGCTCTGTTGGTCATAGAAAACAACCGCATCGTGCTCATAGATAACGGCATAGGACATAAATACGATGAAAAGTTTGCCAAGAACTACGCCATAGACCATGAAACCTATACCTTAGAATCATCGCTGCACCAAATAGGGGTATCCTTGGAGGATATAACGGACGTTGTACTAACCCATTTGCATTTTGACCACTGCGGTGGCACAACTGCTTTGGACAACAACGGAAATCCCTACATCATCTTCCCGAATGCCCGTATATGGGTACAGAAGCGCCACTTAGCATGGGCATTAAATCCTAATCCCAGAGAAAAAGCAAGTTTCTTAAAAGAAAACATAGAACCTATTGCCCGCTCGGAACAACTACAACTATTAGACGGCGAAACAGAGCTATTCCCAGGTTTTTCTATTAAGGTCGTTAATGGCCATACCGAAGCACAACAACTACCTATTATCCAATACAAGGACTACACGATTCTTTACGCTGCGGACCTTTTCCCAACCCATGGACACATCCCACTACCTTATGTAATGAGCTATGACGTCCGGCCATTGATTACTCTACAAGAGCGACAAGAATTCCTACCTTGGATCGTAAATAACAATGTGATTTTATTCTATGAACATGACCCTTATTACGAATGTGGCACAGTGAAAATCAACGAAAAAGGGAAATATCAAAGCGATAAAACTTTTCCCTTAAAAGAAATTACAGGGTAGCTATGCAGCCTTTGTTGGAAGTACGTTCCTTAACAAAGCGTTATGGTGCACAAGTAGCCGTTCATCGGCTATCTTTTTCTATGCGTAAAGGAGAAATTGTAGGTTTTTTAGGTCCTAATGGCGCGGGGAAATCTACTACGATGAAAATCATTACGGGCTTTTTGCCCGCCGATGAAGGAGAAGTCTTCCTCATGGGACGCTCTCTATACGATGAGCCCCAATGGATTAAAAAAAACATCGGCTATTTGCCCGAAAACAACCCGCTTTATTTAGATATGTACGTTGAAGAATTCTTACGTTTCATCGCAGATTTATACAGGATTCCAAAGAGGGAAAAAAAGCAGCGGATAGAAGAGGTGATTGCCATGGTGGGCTTAACACCTGAACGCCATAAGCCAGTAGGAGCGCTTTCAAAAGGATATCGCCAAAGAGTCGGATTAGCACAAGCCCTGCTTCCTAACCCCCTACTACTAATTTTAGACGAACCCACCAGCGGCTTAGACCCCAATCAGGTTATTGAAATACGGCAATTAATAAAAAACTTAGGGAAAGAACGAACCATTTTATTCTCCTCCCATATCCTAAGCGAAGTAGAAGCCATCGCCGACAGGGTTCTACTCATCCATAAAGGGAAATTGCTGCTAGACACCCCTATGAATCAACTCTCCATTGATGAACCCCGAACCATCATCGTTGAAATGGAACAACCCGGCTTTGACTTAAAACCTATAAAACGGCATCCTGATGTGATAAAAGTAGAACGCATTAACGAAACAAAATTCAAAATCACCACTCAAAAAGACAAAACTTTAAGAAAGTGGATTTATCAAGAGAGTGTGCGTCAGGGAATCCCATTGTTGGCACTACAATTAGAAGATTTACCTTTGGAGGTTGTTTTTAGAAAATTGACGCAGAGGGACTAAGCGATAAATGCGCCAATGATGCGTCTGTTGTAAAAGGGGCAAAGAAAGGGTGGTGTCTTTCCCTAAATAGCGTCTTAAAATCACTATACACGAACATCCTTTTTTATAAAGACTATCTTGTACAAAAGGGTTTGCTATGGTAGCGTTTTTAACAAGCCAACCTTTTCTATGTGCGAAATACATAGGGGTGGGGTTTGGTGCGCTATTGATAGCAATGCGCCCTTCACAAGGTAATTGCTTTAAGGAATCTTCTAAATGCACTAAAGCCCATTGATGAGGATAAGTATAAAAATCATGTAAATCACCTACGACCCCTTCTAAAACCACTATACCAGCAAGTACTACAGCCCAACGTTTCTTTATTTGCGTTAATGGATAGGCAGCAACCCATGCCATCACAGGAGCAAAAGGCACCATATAATAACGATGAACTAAAAAAGTCTTCCCTCCTTTAAGCATGATAAAAGAAAAACCAATGCAAAGCGCTAAAAAAATCGTAAGAATAAACCACCTTCGTTGTTTTATTAATTGAATAGTGCCCCACAGGTATAAAAGGAAACCAGAGATTTTTAAAGTTCTTTCGCCAAATTGCCGAATAAGGTTTTGTGGCTCCTGTAAAAGTTCTTGAAAGCCTGTAGTGATGGATTTTCCAAGGAAAAAATGTTCAAACTGGAAACGTTTTAGTAGATAAGGACACCAATAAAAGTACCACCAAGCTACAACGGTGATGATAATCAGGGTTGTTATTGCCCAGTAATAATGGATTTTTTTCCATGGATAGTGCTTCCAAAGGTAGGGGAGGAAGGCAAACCACAAATAGCCTACGGGGATTTTCGCTAAAATCGCTAAACTTCCTAAGAAAAAATAGAACAAAAGGAAGTACCATCGTTTTTCCCTAAAGTAGCGAAAGGCGAAATAAAGAGCTATGATGGCTAAGGAAGCGGCAAAGGTATCAGGCATGATTTTCCTTCCGTAAATGAACCATACCGATGCACTTAAAAGCAATGTCGCAAACCAAGCCCAGGTTTCATGAAAACAATAACAAAGCAAACGATAAAAGTAATAAGCGCCTAAGGTAGTTATGATTAGATTTATCAGTCTTCCATACCAGTGGTCATATCCAAAAAGAAGTGCAGTAAGATAGATGAGATAGTTTAGAACAGGCGCTTCCATAGCCGTTATACCACTTTTGTCACCAGCAAAATCTACCCTAGGATATAAAGGATTGGGATCTATTTCGTAAAAGTTTCTTGCTACCATCACCACTGTGGCTTGTCGCCAATTATGAATGGTTTCTATTGGGGGATAAATGATGCCATAAAGACGAATTAAAAAGAAGGAAAGTAACACAATAGTGATTTTAGGTCTCATTTTGGTTATGATTAACAATGCGCTAATTTAGCAGTGTGAAAGGAATTATTTTAGCGGGTGGGTCTGGTACACGGCTGTATCCAATAACCTTAGCCATCAGTAAACAAATTGTGCCGATTTATGATAAACCCATGATTTATTATCCGTTATCTACTTTAATGTGGGCGGGTATAAGAGATATTTTAGTGATTTCTACACCGAGGGATTTACCTTTATTTAAAAATTTACTAAAAGATGGAAGTCAGTGGGGAATAAGGCTTTCTTATGCCGAACAACCCCGTCCTGAAGGTTTAGCACAAGCCTTCATCATCGGTGAAACCTTTATTCAAGACGATAAAGTTTGTCTTATCTTAGGCGATAATCTATTTTATGGTCATGGATTAGAAAAATTATTGCGTGAGTGTACAGACCCTGATGGCGGCATTATTTTCGCTTATCACGTGGATAATCCACAACGATACGGCGTAGTGGAATTTGATGATAAGGGAAAAGTTATCTCCATAGAAGAAAAACCTCAAAAACCCCGTTCTAACTATGCAGTCCCAGGTATTTACTTTTACGATAACGAAGTCATTGAAATTGCAAAGAGCTTAAAACCTTCTGCCCGTGGTGAATTGGAAATTACAGACGTTAACAAAGCTTATTTAGAAAAAGGTAAGTTACAAGTACGAGTTTTAGAACGAGGCATTGCATGGCTAGACACCGGTACCCACGATGCTTTATTGCAAGCCTGTAATTTTGTACAAATTATTGAAAAACGTCAAGGATTAAAAATCGGTTGTGTTGAAGAGGTTGCTTATCGCATGGGGTATATTGATGCAGAACAATTGAGGCGTTTAGCTCATCAATTAGAAAAGAGTGGCTATGGAGCGTATCTACTTAAGTTGCTGGAAGAATAAAAAAAGCACTTGCGTTGTATTTTATAATCTTCTACTTTGCATGGCGAAACCAAAGTTTCGTCTGTCATGAATATATGGCAGTTATTTTCTCGGTTAATTACTTCTAATGGCGAAGCAGCCGTTGCTCAAGAGGAACCTTCCAAAGATGAGGTTCTTCAAGCCATTGCAGCAAAAGGGTCTGAAGAAAAAGCTTTTGCTGAAGCCGTAGAAAAAAGAGATTTTTCTTCAGCGCTTCAACACGCTATGAACCTTTTAGAAAATCAACGCTATGAAACCGCTATCCAAGCACTGGAATACTTAATCCATGAAGACCGAAACAAAACAGCCCTTTGTGAATACTTAATCGGCAAAGCTTATCACCAATTGCATCAATATCAAAAAAGTTTGCAATACTTTATTGCAGCAAAAGTTCACGAAATAGACCCGCAACTTATAGATAAAGCCATTTTTGATTGCTGTATGGAATTAGCCAAAAA
>WFXK01000255.1 GCA_015490695.1 Bacteroidota bacterium
GCTATGGCATAGATATGTCGCGCTTAGATAATTTGATTGCTTTTCAAGCGGCTATTGCCTTGTTAAGGGAAAGAGGTATGGAAGAGCGCATTCATGAGGTTTACTATCGTTGTGAAGAGGCAGAAGCGAAAGGGGCTTTGCATGAACAAAACTTTGTAAAAGCAATTTATGAACCTTTTTCTTATGAAGAAGTTTCTCAAAAGATTGCAGAAATGCTTGCAATTCCTTCCTTAGAATGTCCTTTAACGATTGTTTATCAGACTTTAGAGAATTTAAAAAGAGCGATTCCCGACCATAGAGGAGATTGGTATTTTTCAGGGAATTATCCTACGCCTGGTGGGAATGTTACTGTCAATCGTGCTTATATTCTTTATTACGAAGGGGTTAAGCAGCGGGCTTATCAGATTTAATCTTTTTTCTCTTTATAAATCCAGACACCCTCTACTTCAGAAGAAAGTTGTTTTTGCAATTCTAAAGCTTTGTTTTTATCGGTTGTTTGCAGCACACTGATGCGATACCATCCTGCTTTGGTAGGATGTTTTATTTTCTTTGCGTTATAGCCTTTTTGTTTCCAACGGCGTACTTCTCTGTTAGCGCGCTTAGCTCCCTTAGCACTACTAACAATCACATGATAAACGAACTGCGGTTTAGGTGCTTCTTCTGTGGTTGTGGTGGTCTGTTGTTTAGGTTTCTGCTCTTGTGCAGTTGCTGGTTTTTCTGCTTTCTTTTCTGTTTTTGTTTGTTCTTTTTGCGGGGTGGGCGAAGTAATTTGCTTAGGAGTCTCTACACGTTCAACAACGGATTCTGGTTTAGATGTTTCTTTTTTCGTTTTGAAGATCTTATCTTTAAAGAAATAACCTAAGGTACCTAAGGCGCCTAAGATGAGCACGATAAATAGAATAGTTGCGACTCTTATTCGGCGTTTGGGTTTTTCTCCTACTAAGGTTGCGAAGCTGGCAGCTTGCCGCTCTGTAACCTTCACGGGAACCGCAGAAACCGGCATCAATCCATAAGTAAACAAACTCTTTTGATTATCAAACTTATACGCTCCTGCACTTTTTTTAATTACGCCTAATCCTTCTAATTCAATGCTGCCGATAGAGTCTAAATATTTTTGCATGTATTCTCCCAGTGCTTTTGCTACTGCTTGGGCTTCTTGACGGGAAATATGATAGTGTTGCACTAAGAAATCATAGAAGCGATTTAGTCGCGTTTGTCCTTTTTTGATTTGTATAGTAGAAACGGGTGGAAAAATGATTTTTTTATCGGTTCTGATTTGGGCATTTCGGCGCATGCGAACAAAAGTGCCTACGCCCGGAATGGAAAATTCTTCTAATTCTTTCAATGCTGCCATTAAAATGCCAACAACGTGTTCGGTTCCCATAAGCGTTTATAATTGAATAATAATGCCTGCTAAGAAATCTAAGGGGCGCTCTTTGTAGCCCCACCACCTTTCATAAGGCGAATTTAGTAAATTATTCCCTTCAACAAAAAAAGCAACATACTTAGAAAAATGATAACGAAGGTGTAAAAACACGTTTAAAAATGCTGGTTCATAAACAAAAATCCCTTTTTTGTATCCCATATAACGCCGTCCTAAATAAGTAGCCCAAGTCATTATCCACAATTTTTTCCCCATTTGGTACCGAAGATAAATATCCCATTGATTTCTTGGTAATTGGGGCAACCAACCCGATTGGGTACCAAAAAAACGATATAAAAAAGTATCTTGTTCACCTACGTTGACAAAATAGTGTCTGAAATGCCAACGTAGACCGACTTCAAAATGGTTTTCTCGCAAATAATAAAGATGCAAAGTGCTTCCTAAGGCTTGAACATCGGTGTAAAATGCTTGGAAACGTCCCCAATTACCTGAGAAAGCAGAATCTTCGTAGCTGGTATAAAACAAAGATGCTTGTGCGATACTATGGTAAAACAGTGTTAGACGACTTCCGAAATGTTTTATTCTTCCTTGGAGGTATCCTTCTATTTGTAAGGGTTGCCATGTTGGTTTTTGAACCACTTGCGAATCTAAATAAAACATACTTTGTTGCCAGTAGCCTCTAAAAGGAAAATGGAGGTTACCATCTAAGGAGACACCTCCTTGTAAACGAAAAGGAATAAAATCGTAACGCACTTTAATAATAGGATAAAAGAAAACAACCAGATTTTGAAGGTAATAGAAACCTGGACCTACTTGGAAGAACCAGCGTTGGTATTGGTATTGCCATTGCGGAGCGAGATGGAATCCGTAAGTTTTGATGGTATCTTGCCATTGTGCGTAAAAGAGGCTCCCTTGAATATGGGCTTGCATACCTAACCATGGCAATGGAAAATGAACATAAGGACGCAGGAATAAACCTAATTCGCTATTATCAAAGCGGTCTTTATAACCATAGACCTGCAGGGGAAAATCGTAATAAAGTTTTTGGGTGTCGGGGTAATGGGCAAATCCTATATTTAAAAATAAGGTATTCCACTGGTTGCGGAGGGTTTTTAAATCTATGGGCTCTTGTGCTATGGCATAATAGTGGGTTCTATGCAACGCATAAGAAAGTTGGCTATAGAATTTTTGTTGGTCAAAGAAGCGTTGGTAGTAGGCTGTTAGGTTATGGTGTCCGAATCGGGCTGCGGGCAAATGGCCTTGGAAGGTATAACGGTTTTCATAAGAAAAACCAAAGTGTTTATGCAGGTCTCTTCCATTATGCCATTGGATTTGGGTAAAACCTGTAAAGAAGCGTCCAAACCCAAGTTTAGCAAAACGAGGGTATAAAGGTTCCCATCGTTGTTTAGGAACATCCAATACTTTGACTTTCAAAGGAGCTACTTCAGGAAGGAAAGCGATTTCAGGAGGGGTATAAGGCAAAGTATCTGGTGGCACTTCTATTTGATAATGTGGAGGGGTCATTAAAGGCTTTTCTAAAGGGACGGGCAACTGCTCAACCGAATAACGTTCTAAAACCAAGGTGTCTTTTTCAAGGATTTGTCCAAAAAGGAGAGCAGTCAAAAGGAAAAGGATTAAGAGCCGCATTTATTTTACTTTTACGTTTAATAACTTAAGTACTGTTTGTATAATGCCTTGTGCGTCATAGCCGCATTCTTTATAGAGTTCTTGTTGGGTTCCGTGGCTTATGAATCGGTCGGGGATTCCTAATCGGATAACAGGGAGGAAGTAGCGGTGTTCTGCCATGAATTCTAATACGGCGCTACCAAATCCACCCATAATTACACCGTCTTCTACAGTAATGATTTTATCATAGCGGTTACAGATTTCATGGAGGAGTTCTTCATCTAAGGGTTTGACAAAGCGCATGTCGTAGTGAGCGGGATAAATACCTTGTTGTTGTAGTTGTTTTATAGCTTGTTGGGCGAAGTTTCCTACGTGTCCGATGGTTAAAATAGCGATGGTTTCTCCTTCTGTGAGGCATCTTCCTTTACCGATAGGGACTTTTTCCATGGGGACTTTCCAATGGAGGGTTACGCCTCTACCTCTGGGGTAACGGATTACGAAGGGGTGTTGGGTATCTATAGCGGTATACATGAGGTTTCTGAGTTCAATTTCATTCATGGGTGCGGAGACGATCATGTTGGGGATGATGCGCATGTAAGCGATGTCGAAGGCGCCGTGGTGGGTTGGTCCATCAGCGCCAACTAAACCGGCACGGTCTAAGGAGAAGATAACAGGTAAATCTTGCAGGGCAACATCATGGATTACTTGGTCATATCCTCGTTGACAGAAGGTAGAATAGATGCAGCAGAAGGGAATCATGCCTTGGGTTGCTAAGCCTGCGGCGAAGGTGACTGCGTGTTGTTCTGCAATCCCTACGTCAAAACAACGTTCAGGCATGAGTGCTTTCATCTTTTTTAATCCATGTCCGCTGAGCATTGCAGGGGTAATCGCAACAATCTTTGGATTTTGCTTTGCCAGTTCTATAATGGTTTCTCCAAAGACTTCTTGGTATTTGGGTGGTTTAGGTGCGTTGCTTTCAGGTTCAATTTCTATTTTTTCTCCTGTTTCAACATCAAAGGGGACGCTGGCAGCATGCCATTTGGTTTGGTCTTGCTCTGCTGGCTTAAAGCCTTTTCCTTTAACGGTGATACAATGCAACAATCGGGGTCCTCGTAACGCCTTAATGTCTTTTAATAAACGAACTAAATGCACTACATCGTGGCCGTCTACAGGTCCGAAATAACGAAAGCCGAGGCTTTCAAACAACATACCAGGGCGAGAGATAAAAGAAAGCACCAGCTCTTCTATTCTTGCGGCTAAGCGCCTTGCCGTTGGTCCAAAAGAAGAGAAGTTGCCTAAAATGCGCCAAAGTTCATCACGGATTTTGTTATAGGTTTTAGATGCGGTAATATCGGTTAAATATTCTTTTAGGGCGCCTACATTGGGGTCTATGGACATTTTATTGTCGTTGAGGATAACTAATAGGTCGGCTTGTTCGTAGCCTGCGTGGTTAAGGGCTTCAAAAGCCATGCCGCCTGTTAAAGCGCCGTCTCCAATCACAGCGACCACATGGCGGTCTTGGATGTTTTGCAGTTTTAATGCAATTACCATCCCTAAGGCAGCAGAAATAGAGGTAGAGGAGTGTCCAACACCAAAAGTGTCATAAATAGATTCTGAACGCTTAGGAAATCCTGAAATGCCCCCATAACGACGATTGGTATGGAAGACTTTTCTTCGTCCTGTTAAGATTTTATGTCCATAAGCTTGGTGTCCAACATCCCATACTAAAAGGTCTTTGGGGGTGTCAAATACATAGTGAAGCGCTACAGTAAGTTCTACGACGCCAAGGCTGGCACCAAAATGCCCACCATAACGAGCAACATGGTGAATAATAAACTTTCGTAAATCTTCACATAATAACGGCAGCTCTTCCAAGGACAATTTACGTAAATCTTCTGGATATTCCACTTTTTGTAAATAAGGACCTACAGGAATTTCATTCATAGGCAGCAAAGTTAAGGCTTTTCTTTATAACTTTAGTGTTATGAAGCACTATGAGATTGAACACGTAATTTGCCTGTTAACAAAAGTTTCATCATCTTCTTTTTCGCCCGCTCTACATGGAAACACATTTTACGACGGTTTTCTATTAAATTATCTATTGCCAGCAGCCGTCTGGCTATCTCTTTTTGTTCAGAGAGAGAGGGAAGAGGAATGAGGAATGAACTAAGAGAAGTTTTTGTAATCTGAGGCTGTCCAGTGCCTGCTATTGTCCTACTTAAATCTGAGTAAGATAGCAAGTAATATAGAAATCTTTTATTCAAAGTATTAAGGTTCAGAGGAGATACAACCATTGCATTATTGGTAATGAAAGAACGCGGGGATGACATGTTAATTGTTCCGCAAGTTGAGCCTCTACAAGTGACCAACACTTCTTCTTTTTCATGAGTGTATTGGTCATAGTACCCAATTATGCCATTAGCTCCGTAAACAGGATACCCTTTTGGTAGCAGCTTGGAGGTAGCTAATACTTTACCTTGTTGTAGACTAGCTACCTCTATTACTTTTTTTACTTCCCACGTTTCAGGTATTTTTCCGATAGGGGTATTTTTAAATCGTTCATGTTTAAACACCCCGCGAGAGAAATAAAGTTTCATCAATGCTTTTTTAATGCGTTGGTAGTGGTGGATTTGTTTTTGTAGGGTTTCTAAAAGGCGGTCAAAGGCGCTGAGGACGGAGGCAATGGCGCGTTGTTCGGGGA
>WFXK01000256.1 GCA_015490695.1 Bacteroidota bacterium
CTCCAAGCCATGTAACCCCTCTTCTAAAAAAAGGGCTTTTTTTCTGAATTCTTCTATTAAATAAGCAGGGAAGGTTATCCATAAAGCTTGGGTTTCAAAAGTGATTTCAGGAAGGGATAAAGGCTCTTGTAAAGTCGTTCCTGCATGCAATCGCTTAATATATCCCCAATACCGATGGCTTACTTTTACATTCCCCCAGTAACAACGTAGCAATTTAATGACTTTTTCCTTCTTAACTCGTAAATTTTCAATAGAAACATCCCATAGTGCTTGCGTGTAGTAGTCGGTTTCTTTTTGAACGGCTGTTATGGTAAGTTGTTCAAGGTCCAAGTCTTTTACAACATAGGTGTTGCCTTGATGGAGGTACACAGCACCTGGATGGGCTTCAGAAAAAGCATGGATTTCATCTAAGGTTTCTAAACACTCTCTTTTGCCTTGGATATAAAGTTTATATTGTCGTTCTCCAATGCCACCGAAATAAAAAGCACGATGAGGGTCTGAAGTTTTAGCAAAAAAACGTCCAGCATGAAGTTTTAATTTTTCTTTCGCTACCCTTAAGCCTTCTTCTCCGAAGTAAGTTAAAATCGTTTTTTCATCTAAAGGGCTTTCCTGGGCAGCACAAGACAAATGTTTTTCTAAAATATAAGGATTATGAATGGCTAAAATCGCATGTTCATAAGGTCGTTGAAAGAATTGCTTAGGATGACGCATAAAGAATTGGTCTAACATATCTTCTTGTGCAATGAGGAAGATAAAAGCTTCTTGTTGTTTTCTTCCTGCTCTACCTGCTTGTTGCCATGTAGAGAGCATAGTACCTGGGTAGCCCGCCATAATAACACAATCTAAAGAGCCGATATCAATACCTAACTCTAAAGCATTGGTTGCTATGGTTGCAGAGATTTTTCCGTTTTTTAGTTGTTGTTCAATGCGTCTTCGGTCTTGGGGCATGTAGCCACCTCGGTATACAGCAATTTTATTTAAAAGCTCAGGTTCTTTTTCCTCTAAGGCTTCTTTCAAACGTTTATAAATAAGTTCTGCTGCTCTTCGGGTGCGGGTAAAACAAAGCGTTTGGATACCTTGTTTTAAAAGCCATTTTAATAAAACCTCACTTTCTTGTAAAGTAGAAAGGGTATTGGCTTCTTTTGTATAGGGATTATAAAGGATAAAATATTTTTTCCCTTGGGGTGCACCACTGCGTTGAATACAAACAAACGCGTCAGAAGACAAACCTGTTAATTGAGCCGCGAACGCTTTAGGATTAGCCAAAGTAGCAGAAACCAAAATAAACTGCGGAGAAACCCCGTAATAACGGAAAAGGATTCTCAATCGTCGTAATACCATCGCTACATGGGCACCAAAAACCCCACGATAATGATGACTCTCATCTAAAAGCACAAACTGCAAACGCGATAAAAAACGCTTCCATACGCCATGATGCGCTGTAATACTATAATGAAGCATATAAGGATTCGTAAGAATAATACGTGCTTGTCTACGAATCGCTTCTCTTTGTTCTTTCGGTGTATCGCCATCATAAACATAAGCATGAATAGGGATACCAGAACCTTTTTCTATTTGTTTTAAACTTTGCCATTGGTCTTGCGTAAGGGCTTTGGTTGGATAAAGGAAAAGCGCTGTGCTATTAGGTTGTTGGATAAACCGCTCCAAAATCGGTAATTGAAAAGCAAGACTTTTCCCTGAGGCTGTTGGTGTTGTTAAAATCAAGTGCTTTCCTTGCCGAATTGCTGTTATCGCTTCACATTGATGTTCGTATAAAGCGGTGATACCTTGGTTTTTTAAAAACTGTCGTAAGGGTTCAGGCAGTGAAGGAGATAAACGTTTATAAATAGCCTCCTTAGGTGCAAACGTCTCTATCCAAACTAAACGTTTCTTAAAATGCTTATCAGATTGAAAGGCTTGGATGATGGAAGGGAAGTTATTCATCCGTGGGGAATGGTATCAATGAGCGGTTGGCGTTGTTGGGCTTGTTTTAAAAAGACTTCCTGTGCGTTAACTCGCTTGCCCTTCACTTTAAGCCGTTTATAACTTCCATCACTTTGTAATTGCCGAGCTTTTGTGTTATCTTTCCAAAGGGTTTCAATAATGTTTTTAACTTGTTTTTGCAGTGCAGGCGCTTCAATAGGGAAGGCAACTTCTACACGCCGGTTTAAGTTCCTCGGCATCCAGTCAGCACTACCACAAAACAAAACTTCTTGTTCATCAAAGCGGAACCAATAAACGCGGCTGTGTTCTAAAAACCTTCCTACGATGCTGCGAACCTCTATGTTTTCACTCACACCTTTAACACCGGGACGTAAACAACAAATCCCCCGAATAAGCAAACGAATCTTTACTCCTTTTTGTGAGGCTTTGTAAAGTAGACGAATCATTTCCGTATCTACTAAGGCGTTCATTACTAAGAAGATTTCCGCTTTAGTAGCATTCATACATCGGAAAATCAGCCGTTTGAATTGTTGACGCATGTTTATAGGTGCCACAAGCAACTTGCGCCAATATTGTTGTTGAGAGAAGCCTGTTAAAAGATTAAAAACTTCTGCTACGTCTTTCCC
>WFXK01000257.1 GCA_015490695.1 Bacteroidota bacterium
CTAAAAGAAGTGATTGCTCAACGCATCGTCGGACAACACACCGTCATTGAACAATTGTTCATTGCACTCCTATGTAAAGGACATGTATTGCTAGTAGGCGTTCCAGGATTAGCAAAAACCCTCATGGTAAGAAGCTTAGGGGAGGTATTAGACTTAGAGTTTAATCGGATTCAGTTCACTCCTGATTTAATGCCTACCGATATTTTAGGGACGGAGATTTTAGAAATAGACCCAGAAAGCGGCAAACGTTATTTCCGTTTTGAAAAAGGACCGATTTTCACGCAGTTGCTTTTAGCCGATGAAATCAATCGTACACCACCGAAGACGCAAGCGGCGCTTTTAGAAGCGATGCAAGAGCATAAAGTAACGGTGGCAGGAAAGACTTATCCGCTTAAGTTACCGTTTTTTGTCTTGGCAACCCAAAACCCTATAGAACAAGAGGGTACTTATCCGCTTCCAGAAGCCCAATTAGACCGATTTATGTTTGAACTACGATTGGATTATCCTTCTGAAGAAGAAGAAATAGAGATTGTAGAACGCACTACAAAAGGGGAGTGGGAACCCTTACCTAAGGTCATGGATGCAGAAACGATTTTACAATATCAGCAATTAGTTTATCAAGTCCCTGTTTCTAAGCATGTGGTAACGTATGCGGTGCGATTAGTGCAGAATAGCCGAAGGAAATTAGAAAGCATTAAGCAGTGGGTTCGTTGGGGTGCAGGTCCAAGGGCTTCGCAATATTTGATTTTAGCAGCTAAAGCGTATGCGTTACTAAGAGGAAAACTTTCTCCAGATGTAGAAGATGTGCAGTCGGTTGCCCATCCTGTGTTGCGACATCGCATCATTCCTAGCTTCATTGCAGAAGCAGAAGGTATAGATAGCGATAAAATTATTCAAATCCTTTTAGAGCAAACCCCTACTTTGTAAATACGCCCATTTCAGAAGCGCTGCTACCGAGAGCGAGTCAGTAATTTGATGACAAAGCACCATTTCAATCGCTTTTTCAATAGGCAAACGCCATAGACGTAGTCGCTCACTACCTTCTGGTTGAGGATGCTCTTGTTTTAATCCTCTTGCTAAGAACACAATACCCCATTCATCCGATACGGAATTAGAAAGATGCATAGAAAGCCATGGCTGCCATTCCTCCGCTACTAATCCTGTTTCTTCTTTTAATTCTCTTTTTGCATGCAGCAGAGGTGACTCACCTACTTTACCCCCTCCTTCGGGTATCTCCCAACTATAACGTTTTAAAGGATAGCGATACTGTCCCACTAAATACGTAAATCCTTCATCATCCACAGGCAAAATGCCAATAGCATAATGCTTGTAGTGGACAACACCATAAATTCCTTGATTACCATCGGGATGAATGACGCTGTGTTCCTCTACATGAATCCAAGGATTGTCATAAATCACTTTTTGACTAAGTGTCTGCCAAGGATTTGCATCTTGAGGAAGCGAAGAGCTAAATTCCCATTGATGTTTGCATAAGGCACATTGCCACAAAAGCGAAGTTATTTTTTTTATTAACGGGCTACCGCACTTTGGACAAAACATAGGCAGCAAGGGTTTTTCTATCTAATTTTCCGTTAGCGTTCACGGGAAAGTGTTCTATGTAAAAGATTTCGTAAGGTAACATGTAAGTGGGTAAATAACGTTTCAGCTGTTGACGCACCTCTTGTATAGAAGGTGAAGGCGCTAAATCGGTAACGGCGTACAACTTGGGTTTTTCATAAATAACTACCCAACGTCCCTTAGGGAAACAACTCCGTAAATAGTACTCTATCTCTGCTAACTCTACCCTATACCCTTGAATTTTTATTAGATTGTCTTTTCGTCCGATGAATAATAGGTTTCCTTGGTCATTCCATTTTCCTAAGTCACCTGTGCGGTAACTGCGTCCGTAGTGAAGGTTTTCAAAGAAATGTTTTTGGGTCAATGTAGGATAGTTTTTATATCCTGCAGCGACGGATGCACTGCTAATGGTGATTTCTCCTATAGCTTCGTTTTCGTTTTTTTCTAACCACAAGGTTGTTCCTTGAATGGCTTTCCCTATGGGGACGATGTCTAAGTAATGCTCTTTTTCACATTGTTCAGGAGTCCATCTATAGCGGCTGCAATAGATAGTGGCTTCGGTTGGACCATAAAGGTTTTCAATCACGGCGTTGGGGATGGCTTTTTGCCACTGCAGTAGCTTACTATGATAAAGGGGCTCTCCACAAAAAGCATTATAACGTAAATGCGGCAAATGAATCTCATTAAGATAAGGTAGCCAATAGTCTAAAATAGAGGGAACTAACAAGGCAGCTGTAATAGAATGATGTTCTAACCAGTCTAATACGGTGTAAAAGAATTGTTCTTCGTGTGGTGGGGCATAACAGATAGCGCCGTTCATCCAAGCCATTATGACTGCCCATAAGGATAAATCAAAGGTAAGGGCAAACATTTGTAAGAATCTATCGTTTTTTTGAAAAGGAAAAGCGGAAGATTCGTTACGGATGAAGTGTTCAACATTTTGAGGGGTTATCATGACGCCCTTAGGCGTTCCTGTAGAACCTGAAGTAAATAACATATAAGCGAGTCCATCTTCAGGATAAGGGCGGAAGTGTAAAGTAGTTTTTGGTTTAACATCTTCTAAGGTAATCAATGGAAGGGTTTTAAGGGTGGGAGGCAATTGGGTTTTATCTTTCACAATCAAGGCTTTGCATTGACTTACTTTTAAGATTTGTTCGTTTCGTTGTGGGGGGAATTGGGGATTAAGCGGTACGTAACATTGTCCTTGAGAAGCAATTGCTAACAAAGCAGCATAAGAGAAGAAAGATGCTTCACCCCAAACTCCTATGGCACATCCTTCAGGGTAATCTTGTAAGCGTTTGGCAATGCCACAGACCCATTGCCCTAGTTGCTGGTAGCTGTATTTTCCTTCTCGTGTAACGAGGGCAATGGCTTCAGGCGTTTTCGTAAAATGAGTAAGGAAAGCCCTACAAAGTAGTTGCATAAAAGTTTTTTCCTTGGAAAGTTACACAAAATTAAACATAGGGATAATTAACTTCCAAATGTATAAAGAGTGTTTTTACGCCACTTTAAGCAACGTTAATTTTTGCTACTTTTGTGTTTCCTTATCATTAAAGAATACTAAATGAACCAAAATTTAATTAGGGGAAAAAAAGAAAGGATAAAATTTCTTCTGTTGTTGTTTTTTGTTTTATTGCTCATTTTAATACAAATGCATAATTTTAGCTTTTCTTTCAGGATAATAGGAGATGATTACTATTATTTTTTCAAATCATTGATATACGAAGGGGACTTTTTAGAAATGCTCAAAGAAGGGATAGTCTGGGCACAGGACCAAGGCAGAATAGGGCACATTTTAGGAATCCCTTTGTCAATATGGAGTAATTTTTTATTAGAGTATTCTTGGTTTCAGTGGGTTATTTTATTACTTTTTGCTGGCTATACTATAGTTGCTGCGGTTTGGTTAGCAAGCTATACCAATAAGTTTTTTGCTATTTTGATGGTTATAGTTTATTTTTCTTTACTGCCTGTTGGTTTATATCACTGGCCTCCAAACGTTTATGGTGGCAGTATGTTTTATTTTGTAGGATTCTATTTAACTCGGATAGCATTATGGTACAGTAGAAGTAAAATAGTTGATTTTGTTTTGAGCGTGTTATTATCTGTTTTCACACTAATTAGTGAGTATAATATGATAATTTTATTGGTAATATTAGGGATGGAATACTTTTGGGTTCTTTATAATCAAAAAGTACCTATTAGAAAGTGGTTAACTTATTTAATTTCTCTACCTTCTTTTAGGCGGGATATAGTCATTGTCTTGCTTGTTTGGGGAATTTATGGAATATTTTATTGGTTAAACCCGTCCCAATATGGGGGGACTCAAATGAAATTAGATATGGCTTTAGTAGATGTGTTAACTCTTCAATTCAAACATTGTATTTATGCAACTTCTATTCCTTACATAATAGAAAAAGGTTTCAGTGACCAAACGTTTTTTCTTCGTCTTCCATGGCAAGTAGGTTTAATTGTATTTTTCTCTTTGATTTTGCTCTTTAAGTATATTGAAAAAAATCCTATTAAAAACTTACCCATCGTTGTGGCTTGCATCTGGGGAGGACTTTTAAGCTTTTTGGTAACCCTTCCAGTAGCCCTTACTCCTAAATACCAACAATGGTGCAAGGAATGGCAAGAATGTACCTATATAGACGGACGTATTGCCTACCTCGGCTTTGCTACCATCCTAACAGCATTTATTCTCCTCATCTATAACCTTATAAAAAACAAAACGGGAAAAAAAGTGTTTGCTTACACTATAACCCTAATCATCAGCTTTGTTGCTACCTTAACCTACGCTCACAACAATACGCTATACAAGCGACTGAAAAACATCACAGACTTACCATTTAAGTTCACAAAGCGATACTGCAGTATAGTCAATAATGATAGAACTTTTGACAAAGATTTCATAAATGGCATATTATCTGTTAAGTTTTTTAATGATTATGGGGCTCCTATCAATAAGAAATTGTTTTTCAAAAAGTATTTAGAGATGATACGGAAGAGAAAAATATATCCTGATAAGGGAGATGAGCTGCTTTACAATTGGGGAGAAACGTTATCATTTGCTAACGAAGCAAAAGGGACTAACTATCTTGTCTATGGATGGTCCTATTCAGAAGACTGGGGAACATGGTCTGATGGTGATAGTGCGCTCATACTGATAAGACTACAAGATTGCGCTACAGAGGATATAGCTATAACTATGTATCTACATCCTTTTATTCAACCCCAAATTATTGATAGCCAAACCATTTTGCTTAAAACGCAAAAGTGTTTTATAGATACTTTGACTTTGAGAAGAGATACTTCTGTCCATTTGATAGTCGAAAAAAACTGTCTTACTATCCCTTATGTAGATCTGCATTTTAAGTTTTTACCTCAAATTAAAGATTCAGTAAGGGTAAAAGATCTTTGGAAGTACCGTAAACTTAATGTTGCAATTATTTCTATGAAGTTAGAAAGGCGATAAGATTATACTTTTTGAGGCGTTAGGAATTATTATCTAAACAGTTTCTTCGTCGGAGTGGTACTATTTTCAATCGTTCCAAGGAGGTCTCATGTTTGAATTTTACATCCTAAGGAGAATTTTTATATTTGGGGGCGAATTAACTTCTCTATTATGGCAAAACGAAATGAAGCAAGTGATAAAAAAGCATTATTAGAAACAGCCATTCATAAATTAGAACGGGAATTCGGAGAAGGGGTTATTATGCGTTTAGGCGAAGCTAAGCGATTAACTACCGAAGTTATTCCCACAGGTTCTATTTATTTGAATATTGCTTTAGGAGTAGGAGGGTTCCCCAGAGGAAGGATTGTAGAAATTTATGGACAAGAATCTTCAGGGAAGACCACAGTAGCGCTTCATACGATTGCTGAAGTACAAAAACAGGGAGGAATAGCAGCGTTCATTGACGCAGAGCACGCTTTAGATACCACTTATGCGCAAAAAATCGGTATAGACGTAGATAGTTTAGTCGTTTCTCAACCGGATTATGGCGAACAGGCTTTAGAGATTGCTGATACGTTAATTAGTTCAGGGGTGATTGATGTGATTGTGATTGATTCAGTTGCTGCTTTGATTCCTAAAGCGGAATTGGAAGGGGAAATGGGCGATAGTATGGTAGGAGCCCAAGCTCGGCTAATGGCTCAAGCATTAAGAAAACTTACAGGAAGCATCGCAAAGAGTAAAGCCTGTTGTATTTTTATCAATCAACTAAGACAAAAAATTGGAGTGAGAAATCCTTATGAGTCGGCAGAGACCACAACAGGCGGCACCGCTTTGAAGTTTTTCGCTTCTATCCGATTAGAAACCCGTAAAGGCTCTTCTATTAAAGTAGGTGACCAAGTTATTGGATACGAAATCTGGTTCAAAGTAGCGAAAAATAAAGTTGCGCCACCCTTCCAAAAAGCCCGTAGCTTCTTAATCTTCGGAG
>WFXK01000258.1 GCA_015490695.1 Bacteroidota bacterium
GTAAGAAGTATTGCATTGTAGATGATGTAAAAAGCAAAGATGTACTATTCTGTTTACTTGGATAATAAAATATATTTTTGTAGCGATAAAATTGTAAGGTTAAAATGGTCTACTTATTGACTTTTATGTTTGTTATTGGGATTGTCTATGCTCAGGATGATGAGGCATTGTTTAAGGCTATAATAGATGGGGATTTAGAGAGTGTGGAGTGACTAATACTTCAGGGAGCGGATGTGAATATGCGTCGTAAACGTAGGGCTTTTGGAATAGAACAGTCTTATCTAAAAGGGAATTATACGTATTCAGAAAGGGGGATTACGCCCTTGCATGTTGCTGCGTGGTATGGTCATTTGAATATAGCGAAATACCTTATAGAAAAGGGAGCAAATCCTAATCTATCAGAGTTTGATCTTGAAGAAACGCCTTTGAATTTTGCTATAAAAAGAGGGCATTTTTATTTAGCAAGGCTTCTATTAAAAAGAGGTGCAAATCCGGTTCATTTTAGATATTTTTCTGATGAGCGTTTTAATGATTATTTTAGTGATGCTATGGAGAATGGAGACAGTAGGGTAGTTAGTTTATTAGTAAAATCGGGGGCGGTGGTTAAGGGGGGAGAGATAAGTCGCGAGCTATTATGGGAAGTTGTATCAAAGGAAGATTTGGACAAAATTAAGCGGTACAAGAGGGTTATTTGGATGTAGTAAAGTGCCTTGTTGAATGCTAAGGATTGGTATGCTCAAACACCATTGCATAAAGCAGCTTGGAAAGGACGTTTGGAAATAGTAAAATACCTACTTGAGAAAGGGGCTAATCCGAACGCTAAAACTAAAGACGGGCAAACTCCTCTACACTATGCCGTAGAAGAGGGCCATCTTGAAATAGTTAAATATCTTGTAGAAAAGGGTGCACATGTCAATGCTGTAACTAAGGAAAAGTATACGCCTTTACATGAAGTAGCATTACAGGGTAGTTTGAATATTACAAAATACCTTGTAGAGCATGGGGCTTATATTGGTCTTGCAGACCACCGTGGACATGTTCCTTTACATCATGCGGCATGGAAAGGACATATAGCTGTGGTACAATATCTTATAGAAAAAGGAACATCGGTTAATGTTCAAGATAAACGAGGGGCTACTCCCTTACATCTTGCAGCATTAGCCTATTGGAGAAATCCTAATCCTTTAGAAATGGTAAAATTCCTTATAGAAAAAGGCGCTGATGTTAATGCAACTGATAAATTTGGCTCTACTCCTTTACACGTTGCGGCGGAGGAAGGAGCAGAAGAAATAGTCCAATATCTTATTGAACAAGGCGCTGATGTCAATGCCCAAGATAAATCGGGAGATACACCTTTACACAAAGCAGTATATAAAGGGCAAGTGAAAGTAGTGGACTGCTTCATAAAAGCTGGTGCTAATGTTCTTATAAAAAATAAATCTGGGAAAACGCCTTTGTACTATGCTGTGAAAAATGGCAAAATTGTTATTGTAGCACTACTGATGCGAGCAGGAGCACAAAGTAAGGAAATAAAAGCAAATCAATATAAAAAACTGGGATTAACGTCACTACACTATGCAGTATTGCAAAAAAACATTGAAGAAATTGAACGTTTAATTAACAAGGGGGTATATTATGTAGATGAACCGGATAAATATGAGATAACTCCATTGCATTATGCGGTAGCAGTTGGAGATTGGGGTGTCATAGAATTATTAGTAAAAAGGGGTGCTTATCTTGAGAGTAGAGTAGGGGGCTTACCTATTGATGCGGTTCGGAGGTTCCCTTTGCCTTGGTTTGACCTACAACCAAAGTTCTATCCGGACAAGCCAACCCCTTTGGAGATCGCTGTATGGAGTGGTTCATTAGAAATAATAGATTCTTTGTTAAAACAAGGTGCTTTAATGACCTATACTGCTTTAGAGCTTGCTTTATAAAAATGAGAATTTATGAAGATTCTGTTTTTTATTGCACAAAACCGCTGCGGCAGGACGGTTAAAAGCAATAAAGTGTTTTATAGCAAATGGGGTGGATATCCATACCATAGATGAGGATGGTGATACACCTTTGCATAAAGCAGCAAAAGAGGGGCAGCTGAAAGTTGTTCAATACTTCGTAAACATGGGTATGGATGTAGAAACTAAAGATAAGGATGGAGAAATCCCTCTACATGAAGCAGCAAAAGGGAAGAAAAGAAGTAATCTTGAGGTAATCCGATACTTTATAGAGAAGGGAATAGACATCAATGTTAAAGACCGCAACAACAATACGCCTTTACATAAAGCAGTGGAAGAAGGAAGCGTAGATGTGATTAAATATCTTGTAGCAAAGGGCGCCAATGTGAATGCTAAGGGAGAACATGGCTACACGCCTCTGCACTTAGCAGTACTACGAGGCTCTATGATAATAGCGAAGTTCCTTGTAGAACATGGGGCTGATGTTAACGCTAGGGATGAAGAAGGAAATACTCCCTTATATGTTGCAGTGGAAAGAGATAATACAGCAATGATTAAATATCTTGTGGCTGAAGGTGCAGCTATGGATGTTAAAAATAACGATGATATTACACCTTTGCATAAAGCAATAGAAAAAAGCTATTTTTATACAATTAAGTATCTTATTGAGAGTGGTGCAAATATAAATATTAGGTGCCATGGGGGAAATACGCCTTTATTTTGGGCAGTAGAGAAAGAAGAATCTTTGGAAATTGTAAAGTATCTTGTAGAGCGTGGTGCGGCTATTAACATAGCAAATAGCGAAGGCGAAACACCGCTGCATTGGGCAGCCTATGAAGGAGGACTCACCGTAGTAGAATTTCTTATAAAGCAAGGGGCAGAGGTAAATTCCAAGGATGAAAATGGCGAAACACCATTACATAAAGCGGTACGGAGAGGGAATTTATACGTAGCGAAATACCTTGTAGAACACGGAGCCGACATAAATGCTAAGGATAAAGAAGGAAATACGTCACTACATTGCGCAGCAAAGGATGGATATCTGGAAATAGTGAAATTCCTTGTAGAAAAAAATGATGATACTAATAGAACAAATTCCAAGAAGGAAACACCTTTGGATATTGCTAAGAAATATGAACGTGAACGAATTATTAATTTCCTTAAGCAGCAGACGAAATAATCTTTGTTTTCTTTGTTGTTTTTTACATTTGCTAAAACTTGAGGAAGTACTTAAATGTTCGCTTTGTTAGGTAGAAAAATATATCTTTGTAGCATAAAGCGCTGGGTGGAAGATGGTAAGGAAGGTGTTGTGTTTTTGGGGAGTAATAGGTTTTCTATCTGCTCAGGGTAGTCAAGATATATTTAGTGCGGCGGCGAATGGAGATTTAGAAGCGGTAAAGTGGTTTGTGATGCAGGGTGTAGGAGTAGATGTTAGAAACGAGTATGGGGCTACGCCGTTGTATGTAGCAGCCTATTGGGGACATGTGGATATAGTAAAATACCTTATAGAGCAAGGTGCGGATGTGAATGTTAGGGATAATCAAGGTAGTACACCGCTTCATTGGGCAGCATGGTGGGGGTATATTGCTGTGGTAAAATGTCTTGTAGAGTATGGTGCTGATTTGTATGCTAAGGATGCTTTAGGCGATACCCCTTTGCATGAAGCCGCATGGCGAGGACATCTTGAAGTAGTTCAATACCTTATAGCCCAAGGCGCCGTTGTGAATGCTAAGGATAAAGACGGTAATACCCCCCTGCATGAAGCCATGTATGGAGGACATCCCGAAGTAGCGAATTATCTTATAGAAAATGGTGCGGATGTTAATGCAAAAAATAATAATGACGAAATCCCGTGGGATATTCTTATAAAAAAGTATAAAACCTCATCGGATGAAACGTTCCCCTTTGTAGTCGTTGAAGCTTCTAATAACCTCTCATCGCTTGATGAGGAGTTGTTTGTAGCCGTTTCAGATGGGGATTTAGCAGCAGTACAAAAACTAATATCGCAAGGTGCAAATGTAAATGCTAAGGATAACAATGGAAATACCCCTTTGCACGTTGCCGCATGGCGAGGCTACGTGAATATAGTCAAATATCTCATAGAGCAAGGAGCTGATGTCAATGCTGAAGACCAATGGGACATTACACCACTGCATAAAGCAGCCTACTGGGGATACATGGATGTAGTAAAACTATTGATAGAAAAAGGGGCTAATGTGAATGCTAAGGATTGGCGCGATGAAACCCCTTTACACCAAGCCGTAAGATGCAAACGCTTTGATGTAGTGAAATTCCTTATAACAAAAGGTGCTTATATCAATAGCAAAGATTGGCGGGGCAATACCCCACTACATAAAGCAGCAAGATGGGGTGCTCTTAGTATAGCACAATATTTAATACAGAACAATGCCGACATAAGTGCTAAAAAC
>WFXK01000259.1 GCA_015490695.1 Bacteroidota bacterium
AAAAAAGACTATGAGGTCCATCTTACTGTAGGGAAAGAACGCTATCATCAAGCATTTGAGCAAGAAGGTATCCCCATTCACTATTGTGAAGTTTTATTACGTCGTATTCATCCTTGGTACGACTTCAAAGCTTTAGTTTATTATTATCGTTTGCTGAAGCGAGAGCGTTACGATATAGTTCACACCCATGAAAGTAAATCCAGTTTGGTTGTGCGTGCAGCGGCGTGGTTAGCAGGCGTGCCTTGTATTATCTATGGCTTGCACGGTGTCCCCTTTAACGACCCCGTATCTCGTTTTAAACGAATGCTTTATTACTGGGCAGAACGCCTCACCTTCTTTATGGTAGATGCCATAGTTGCCGTCAGCTACGACTGTAAAAAAATCTATCACCAAAAAAAATTAGGTCTACGAAAACCTTGGTATGTCGTGCGAAGCGGTATTGAAACAGAAAAATTTATTGCTCAAAGTGAAGCAGCAAGGAAACAAAAACAGCAGTGGCGAGCAAAAATTAAAGTTCCTGAACAGGCATACCTTATTATTAATATAGGGCGTTTTTCATGGGCAAAAGCCCAACGCTATACGATTGCTGCCTTTGCAAAGATTCATCAGCAACTGCCTCAAAGCTATCTTTTACTCATTGGAGATGGACCGCTGTTACAGGATTGTCAACAACAAGCAAAACAACTGGGGATTGAGAAGCGAGTTATTTTTCTTGGTTATAGCGACGAAGTTCCCCAATGGTTAGCCGTAAGCGATTTGTTTTTATTTACTTCTTTAAGAGAGGGATTACCCAGAGTGTTAGTAGAAGCCGCTTTATGCAAGGTGCCTATTGTAACTTTTGAGGTGGAGGGTGTAAGGGAAATCCTTCCTTCTGAGGAACATGGAATTATTGTGCCGAAGTACGATATTGCGTTGATGGCACAAAAAGCCGTAACTTTACTTAAAGCACCTAAAAAGCGGCAAGCGATGGCGCAAAAAGCTTTTGACCATGTGCGTTTAGAGTGGGATTATCGCAAGATGATTCAGCAATTAAAAGCGATTTATGAGCATTTTGCTAAGGGAATTTTATAACAAATTCGTAATATTGCACTTATGATGCGCTATATAGGCTATGCAGTTGTAGGGCTGATAGGCGTTTTTTCTTATGCCCAGAACGTTGGCGTAGGGACGACAACACCCCAGCACAAATTAGATGTTGCAGGGGATGCAAGAGTGCAAAAAGAGTTGATAGTAGGCGATTCTATTACTTTTGGTGGACCTTTGCGTCCTGGAGGGAATCCGGGGCAACCTGGTCAAGTGTCAGGGCGCCGGCGCACCGCCTCAATGGCAAAACGTCCCCTCAACCTCTAATATCCAAGTCTTTAGTGCTAACGCTACAGGAAACGTCTTAATATCCTCTGCAGGCGCCTATACCCTAATTCCAGGGCTTTCCGTATCTTTTTCCATCACACAACCCGCTACCGCTGTGGTGCTTACTCGGGGATTGCTTCAAAGTGACAACGATAATCTCGGTTTAGGTGATGAAATCTCAACAGCACAAATAACTATTCATCATAATGGTACCCCCTTAGCAGATGGAACCGATGTTATTGATATAGTCGTAGGAGCTCAGTTTGACCCGCTTTTCGGTGTTTCAGGAGTATGGGTAGATGTGGTAGATAAGTGGAATATTCATGCCGTTGTTCCTTTAACCCCTGGTAATCATACGTTTGATGTTCGGGTAAGGGATTATATGGCGGGGACGGGGGATCCGTTTTATGCAGGAGGGGCTCCCGTAGCGCCCGGACCTCCACCGGAAGCAGCTGCAGAAGGAAGCTTGATTGTGCTTGTTATTTATTAAAAAGCGCTTTTTCGTAAAGTTAGTTTAAGCACTAAAAGAGGATAGCCTCGAAAGGGATACTTATGAAAAAGGGGGCTTTTGATATACGCTCACTGAGACCTTGTGTAATAATAAAAGCGCTAAAAACGTTTTTATTTTCTTCTTTTGTTAGTCGTTGTATAAAAGGGGCAAAATCACCATCACCGCTAATAATGATAGCAATAGCGATCGTTTTTTTACATAGCTGTAAAGTAACGTCCATAGCGATTAAAAGGTCGTCACCTTTGAGGTGTTTATCTTTACCTAAGTGAACAGGAACCAAATGGTAGTAGGTTTTTATTTCTTTCCCGCATTCTTTTTTTATCCTGCCAAAAGCACTTTGAATAAATTGAATCTTTTTTTGAGTTTTTTCTTTATCGTTTTCTACAATACCGTCGTAGAGGTGTACTTGGGTAAGTATTCCATGGAAATTTTTTTGTTTTTCTAATTCTTCTATAGTTACTCTGCATAGACGTCCATAATCAATACGTTTTCCACCTTGTTGTAGATTACCGCTGTGTTCTTTTAGGGTATTCAGCAGATTACTGTTGTCTATAAAGATACCAATGGGCTGCATAGTTAAGCAACAAATTTAAGTTAAGATTACTAAGTTTGCATGCCGATGGCGCAGAAAGAGTCGTGGGGGACACGCATCGGATTGATTTTAGCCATGGCAGGCAACGCCGTCGGCTTAGGAAACTTTCTTCGTTTCCCTGTTCAAGCCGTACGCAACGGCGGTGGTGACTTCATTATCCCCTACATTGTCTCTTTTTTATTGATGGGCGTGCCTCTGCTATGGGTAGAATGGGCAATGGGACGCTACGGAGGAAAATTCGGACATCATTCCACCCCCTTCATCTTAGACACCATGGACAAACGCCGATTCTGGAAATACTTAGGGGTTTTTGGTATCTTCACCAACATCGGTGTCGCTGCTTATTACTGCTACATAGAATCCTGGACCTTAGCCTACGTCATCCACGCCATCAAAGGCACCTTTGAAGGAATGAACCAACAACAAGTAGAACAACTCTTTAGACAATATGTAGACCTATCCCATAGCACCTTAGGTATCCCAGGTGAAGCAGTCTTTTTCTATGTGCTTTGTTTGTTCATGAACACCTATATTTTGGCTCAAGGATTAAGTCAAGGGATTGAACGGGTGGCAAAAATTGGAGTTCCATTGCTGCTTATTTTCGGTGCTTTCTTAGCAATTAAGGGGATTACCTTAGGCGACTCAGGTGCTTATGAAGGTTGCACCGATTGCAATTCTTATCTTGCTTTGAATTTTTTGTGGGAACCTCGTTTTGAGAGTTTAGCAGACCCTAAGGTTTGGCTTGCCGCTGCAGGACAAATCTTCTTTACCCTTTCTGTAGGCATGGGAACCATCCATTGTTATGCTGCTTATGTGGATTATGAAGATGATATTGCCCTAAACGCCATGAGCGCAGGCTGGATGAATGAATTCGTAGAAATCGTCTTAGGGGCTTCTGTCGTGATTCCCATCGCTGCAGGGTATTTGGGACTGGATTGGGTAAAAGAAAATGCTGGGTTCGCCATGGCGTTTCAAACCATGCCTTATTTGTTTCAACAATGGGGACCTTGGATGGCTGCTTTAGCAGGGGTCGCCTGGTTCGGACTACTCTTCTTCGCAGGCATCACCTCCTCCTTAGCCATGGGTACCCCACTAAAAAGCTTCATGGAAGATGAATTTGGCTGGGACCATAAAAAATCAGCCTATCTCTTCGGACTATTGGTGCTCATCTTTGGACTTCCTACGGTCATCTTCTTCCAAGAAGGCGTATTTGACGAGTATGACTACTGGGCAGGAACTGTCTCCTTAGTGATTTTTGCCTTAGCAGAAGTCATTCTCTTTGCATGGGTCTTCGGTATAGACAAAGGCTGGAATGAAATCATCAAGGGAGCAGATATTAAAGTACCTTTGTTTTATAAATACGTTATTAAATACATTACGCCTTTGTTTTTGTTGTTTGTGTTTGTAGGTTCTTTGATT